>CAZHFT010000050.1:0-5680 GCA_964531875.1 uncultured archaeon
AGTTAGTGCCAATACCATAATCTCTATTGTTTGATATGTTGTTGTCAAAAATTAATGTGCGATCACAAGAAATAGAATGTATTCCGTCGTCTGTATTGTTTGTTATTGTGTTTTTTAAAACATTTAAATCATCAGAAAGGGAAATATCAATACCATAATCTCCATTGTTTGATATGTTGTTGTCAAAAACCAATGCATGATTACTAATTGAAAAATATATCCCGTCGTCTGTATTGTTTGTTATTGTGTTGTTTGAAATATTTACATCTGGTGCACTGTAAACATTAATTCCTTGGTTTCCGTTTCTTAATATGTTGTTGTTTTTTATCACTGTTCTGTCAGAATCGTCTAGATTTATTCCTGTGTTAATGCTGTAAGTTATATTATTATCTGAGATGTTTGAGTCTGTTCCGCCACTTGAAGCAATTCCATTGTAAAATCCGTTTATGTCACAGTTTTTGATTGTAACAAAATTGTAGCTTTTGATATTTATTCCATAGTCTGCTAAAATTGCTTGTGTTGCATCTGAATAAATTCCAAAGCCATTACAGTCTAGTGTAATGTTGTCTGCCCCGATAATTAAACCGTCACCTGAACACTTTGTTATATCTTCTGTTAGAGTTGTGTCTTCAGTAATTGTTGTTCCACGTAAAGAAAATTCTTCTACAAGTCTGATTGTTAGTTCTTTGTTTTCGTCTACAGTTACAGTTATTCCGTTTGTGTCGTAGCCTGTTAGTGTTACGTTGATGTCGTATGGTGAGTAAGAATTTTGACCATCAGGATCTCGGTTGTAATCGAATACGTATTGTTGAGGGATTACTCCGTTTGCGTTTGTTAGTCCTGAATACTTTTCTTGTTCGTGTTGGTCTGTGATTGTCACGGTTGCATCTTCAAGCACTACTCCAGTTGAATCATCTACTACATTTACATCAAGCCACCAGCCAACATAAAAAGTTCCGTTTGTTTCTTCAAATCCTACTGTGGTAAAAGTAGTATTCACTAAAAAAGCAGTGTCGGTGTTGTCTAAGTAAAAATCATAAGTGTGTCCACTAACAGTATTGTCAAAGAAATAATTTGAATAAGGGGCGTCATTAGCAAGATAAACACCTTTATCTCCAGCATCATTATCTTCAATTATATTATTGTAAAAATTGTTATCATAACAAGAATCGTATACAAAGAGTCCTGTACTAGCATTATTTTTAATTATATTATTAGAAAAATTACAATCAATTGAAGAAGAAAAATAAAGTCCTAGTGCTGAGTTGTTTGATATATTGTTGTCAAAAATCAATCCTTGATTAGAATGATAAAGAAAACGTAATCCTCCTGCATTGTTTGTTATTGTGTTGTCATAAATTACTCCTCGATTAGAAGAACGAAAATATATTCCGTAGTCTGAATTGTTTGTTATTGTATTGCTTAAAATATTTACATCATCTGACAAGTTAGGATAAATCCCATAATCTCCATTGTTTGATGCGTTGTTGTCAAAAATCAATGCACGAACACATGAAGAAGCAGATATTCCGTAGCTTGTATTGTTTGTTATTGTGTTGCTTGAAATATTCAAATCATCAGAACTGTAAAGATAACTGCCCTGGCCACTATTGTTTGATATGTTGTTTCCAAAAATCAATGCACGATCGCATATACGAAAATGTATTCCATCACTTGTATTGTTTGTTATTGTGTTGTTTAAAACATTCAAATCTGCCGAACTATCAAGGTTAATACCATAACCTCCATTGTTTGATATGTTGTTGTCAAAAATTACGCCTTGATTAAAATAATGAATATCTATTCCGTTGATTGTATTGTTTGTTATTGTGTTGCTTAAAATATTCAAATTATTCAAATCAGTAGTAGCACTATGAATACCATTACCAATATTGTTCGAAATGTTGTTGTCAAAAACTAATACTCGATTAGAATGAGGCTGAAAATATATTCCATAGCCTGAATTGTTTGTTATTGTGTTGCTTAAAATATTCAAATCATCAGAACCAGACCAAATACTGCTTCCAAGATTGTTTGAGATGTTGTTGTCTTTTACTACGGTTCTATGTGCATATTCCAGTTTGAGTCCGTTCTCAATGCTGTAAATTATATTATTGTCTGAAATGTTGGCGTCTGATCCTCCGACTGAATAAATCCCATAGTAGAATCCTTTGATTTCACAGTTTTTTATTGTAAAGAAATCGTAGCTTCCAGTTTCTATTCCTGCTTCTTTATAAGCCGCAGTAGTTGCGTCTGAGTATATTCCAAAGCCAGCGCAATCTATAGTAATATTTTCTGCTCCGATAACCAAACCATCGCCTGTACAGTCTATCATGTCTGCTGTTAGGGTTGTGTCTTCAGTAATTGTATCCCCGCAGGAAGGGTTAGCATAAGAAAAAGAAATTATTAGAAGCAAAAATAAAATTGCAATTGATGTTCTTAAATTTTGCATTAGTCTCATTCTCAAAGTTCAATAAAATATGGAGTGTATTACATAAGAATGTTTCTTTCGAGTGGAACTAAAAAAAAATAATGATTTAATAATTTGTTTCAAAAGTAACAATGCTTCAATAATATTTTTTAAATGCTTCTGACAAAAATAATTTTTCTAAAGTTTTAAAAAAAAGAAAAATAATTTTTTTTAATTTGTAACAACTGATTTGTTTGCTAGTTTTGTTAAACTAATACTTGAAACATAAGCGATTATTCCACCTATTGCGATTACTCCCCAGTCGCTTAAGCTTAATGAAACTACTCCAAACCAAGTGCTTAATGGAATAATGCTTTCAATGGGGTTGTAAAGTAATAACAATTGTAATCCTATTGAAATTACTAATGCAAGTATCAAGAGTTTGTTTGAAAAGAACCCAAGTTGTTCATCTTGTCTAATTACTACTATTCTAACAAATTCGTAAATAATTAATGAAGTAAAAACCATTGTTTGAGCTATAAGTATTCCTTGGGGTAAATAAAGTAAAAATATTGCAATTAAAATAACTGTTAGAATTAATCCAGTGATAAGAATAATTTTTGCTAATGCAGGAGTTATTATTCCTGAATCTGCTTTTCTTGGTGCTTGAGTCATTATACCTGGTTTTGGAGGGTCTGCTCCAAGTGCTAGTGCAGGCATTCCATCAGTAAGTAAATTAATCCACAAAATTTGAATAGGTGTAATTGCAAGCAAACTCATGTTTGGTGAAACAAAAATTCCTATAATTGCGGAAATAAAAACAATTAATACTTCTGCAAGATTACTTGATAATAAATAAGTAACAAATTTTTGAATATTATCGAATATTGTTCTTCCTTGTTTTATTGCACTTATGATTGTTGAAAAATTATCGTCTAATAAAATAATATCACTTGCTTCTTTTGCAACATCACTTCCTCTTAATCCCATTGAAATTCCAACGTCTGCTTGTTTTAATGCAGGGGCATCGTTTACCCCGTCTCCAGTCATTGCAACGCTATGTCCTTTTTCTTTCAAATATTTCAAAATTGATAATTTTTGTTCAGGGCTCACTCTTGAAAAAACATCGCATTCTTCAATTTTTTTTTCAAATTCTTGTTTTGAAAGGCTTTCAAATTCACTTGCATCAATTTGTTTTCCTGTAAACCCGATTTTTTTTGCAATGGCTCCTGCAGTAATTTTATTATCTCCTGTAAGCATTAGTACTCGAATACCTGCTAGTTTTGCAGTTTCAAGCGCATTTCGAACATCTTTTCTTGGGGGGTCAAGCATTCCTTGTAATCCAAGAAAAACCATGTCTTTTTCAACAGAATCGGTTTTTTTGTTTAATTCTTTATAAGCAAAACCAAGCACTCGTAATGCTTTTGAAGCCATTTCATTATTAACATCAATTGCTTTTTGCATATCTATTTTCGTAAAAACTTTTATCTTTCCATTTACAAGGAAATGTGAACAGGATTTAATTAGTATCTCTGAAGCACCTTTTGAAAAAGCAAAAGTTTTTCCATTTTGTTCATAAATAGTAGTCATTCTTTTTCTTGTTGAAGTAAACACATAATCTTTAATTCGTTTCATTCCTTTGAGATTTATTTTTGCTTTCATTGCAGAAACAGTTAAAGCAATTTCAGTTGGGTCTCCAATAAAATTAATTTTTTCAGAATTTTTTTCAACAATTGTATCATTACAAGCAAATCCGCATAAAAGCAATTTTTCAATTTTTTTTAAATCAATTTCTTTTCCCTCACTAAAAAATTTTCCTTCAATTTCTTGTCCGGTTCCAGTTAAATTAATTTTTTGATTATTACAAAAAATTTCTTGTACAGTCATACTATTCTCAGTTAAAGTTCCGGTTTTATCCGTACAAATAATATCCACTGAACCAAGTGTTTCAATAACTGAAAGTTTTCTAACCAGACTTTTATTTTTTAACATTTTTTTTGTAGCAATTGCAAGAGACAGAGTTACCACTGCAGGTAATCCCTCAGGAATAGCGGCTACAGCAAGACTAATTGCAGTAAAAATAACATCTAAAAGAGTAGCATTTTGAATAAAAAATAAAGTAATCGCAATTATTATTACTAAAGCTAATACTGTGACACTAATTTTTTTAGTTAAATCATCAAGTTCTCTATTAAATCTAGTTGGCTCTTCTTCAATGTCTTGTAATTGTTCAGCGATTTTTCCAACTTGAGTAGTTTTTCCTGTAGCAACAACAATTGCTTTTGCTTTTCCTTTTACAATCATTGTATTCATGAACACCATGTTTAATCTATCTGCAAGTAATGTTTTTTCAGGAAGCAAATCGGTTATTTTGTCTACTGGATTACTTTCTCCTGTTAAAATTGATTCATCTGCTTCAATTTCAGAAGATTCAATGATTCGAGCATCAGCACAAATCTTTGTTCCTTCACTTAAATGAATAATATCTCCGGGAACGATTTTTTCAGAACTAATTTTTATAAGCGAATTATTTCTATAAACAAGTGCCTTTGCAACACTCATTTTTTTTAATGCTTCAAGACTTTTTTCAGCATTATACTCTTGTAAAAACCCAAAAATCCCATTAAAAATCAGGATTGTTGTTATTAATGCCCCATCAACAACTTTTCCAAGAAAAAAAGAAAGTATTGCTGCACCGAGAAGCATTAGTACAAGCGGGCTTGTGAATTGTTCAATAAGTAAGTGAAGTAAAGAAGTTTTTTTTTCAAGAGTAATTGAATTTTCTCCATACTCAAGCAAACGTTTTTCAGCTTCTTCAGTACTTAATCCAGTTTCAGTACAACTAAATCTTTGTAATAATTCTTTTTTAGAAAGAGATTGCCAATTAACCATTTTAAAAAAATCCACTTAAATTATCTTTAATATAAGGTAGACTTTTATTTAAAATAAACCATTGTTAATTGGCTTTAATTGTAAAATTTAACCGAATGCGCTGTATTCTTTATTTAATTTCATTATTCTGTCTGAATATGAATCGCCTCTGTCGGTTTTAATAAATTCAAATAATTGTTCCATTTTTTCTTCACTCATTCAATATCGCCTCGCTGTTTTAGTTTTATGGGGTTACTTCTTATTCTTAGGGAAGTACAATATCAATTGAATTTTTAGTAGAAATACTTTTGGAAGCAGGGGTGATTGCCACTGTGGAAATAGGTTCCATAGTTGCGGCACCCTTCGGGGTACTTCCTTCGGTCGCTGTGGGGTACGCGT
>CAZHFT010000051.1:0-5530 GCA_964531875.1 uncultured archaeon
AAAATGAAAATATCATTAAGTGCAAATTCAAATGATTTAAATCAATTAATTAATCCTGTTTTTGGTAGATGTCTTGGTTTTTTAATAATTGAAATTGAGGGAAAAAAAGTAAAAGAGAGTTCATTTTTTGAAAACAAAGCAATGAATGCCGTTGGAGGAGCGGGTATTGCTGCCGCACAAGAAATAATTAATTTAGGAGTGCAAGCAGTATTTTCGGGAAATTTTGGGCCTAATGCTTTTTTGGTATTAAATCAAGCAGGAATTAAAATTTATCAAGTAAATGGAATGATTGTTCAAGAGGTAGTAGATAAATTTATATCTGGAGAATTATTAGAAATTAACAAATCAAATGTTCCTGATAAATTTGGAATGGGTGCTGGTAGAGGTTTTGGAAGAGCTGGTAAAGGTTTTGGAAACCGTTTAAAATAAATTATTGGAAGTGAAAAATTATGAAAATAGCAATTTCAACTGATGGAAAATTAGTAGCTGAGCATTTTGGCAGGTGTCCGAAGTTTACTATTGTCAAAATAAGTAATGGTAAAATACTCGAAAAAGAAGTAATTGATAATCCTGGGCATGAAACTGGTTTTTTACCCAAATATTTTCATGAAAAAGGAGTAGAATGTATTATTGCTGGGGGAGCTGGACCAAGAGCAATAAATCTATTTTTAGAACAAGGGATAAAATTTATTGGAGTTTCTTCAAAACCAATTGAAGAAGTTTTAAATAGTTTTGTTGAAGGAAAACTTGAAGAAGAAAGTGGTAAGTGTAATCCCGGGGAAGGGAAGGGATATGGTTTGCCAAAAAAAGACGGCAATGAAATTTAAAAATATTTATTAAAAAAAAGAGGAAGTGTATTTATGAAGATTATTGGAGTTACTGGGGGAAAAGGAGGCACTGGAAAAAGTACCGTTTCAACTGCATTAGCAATAGAGCTCGCAAAAGACGCTAAGGTTTTGCTTGTAGATTTAGATGTGGATTGTCCTAATGATCATCTTATTCTTAATATTTCTCGAGAAAAAATTGGAAATGTGCATCAAAGAGTTCCTGAAATAGATTCTGAAAAATGTATTTCTTGTGGAAAGTGTTCTGAAGCATGTGTAACTAATGCTCTTGTTTCTTTAAAAGAAAGGCCACCGATTTTTATTCCGTTGCAATGCAATGGTTGTGGAGCTTGTGAAATAGTTTGTCCTGTGAATGCAATTTCTTGGAGTAATAAAGAAATAGGAACAATTTTCAAAGGAAAGAAGTTAAATGTTGATTTTTTATCAGGGGAACTTAAAATAAATGAGCCAGTTTCTGAATTTGTTGTAGATGGAGTAAAAAAAGAACTTGAAAAACAAAAAAATAATTATGATTTTGTAATAGTGGATACTGCTGCAGGAACACATTGTGATGTTATAAGTGCTTTGCGTATTTGCGATTTTACTTTTGTAGTAACTGAGCCAACTCCGTTAGGGGGGCATGATTTGAAGCTTATTCTTGGATTGGTTGAAAAACTTGGAATTGATTCAAAAGTAATTCTTAATCGTGCAGGAGAAGGCGAAGAAAAAATAATTTTAAAAATTTTAGAAAAATTTAATAAAAAAATTAGTGTTAAAATTCCTTATAGTAAAGAAATAATGCGTTCTTATGCGAAAGGCGAACCAATAGTTCATGAGAGTATTAAAAAAATTGCCGAGTTGGTAAAATGAAACAAATAGTTATTCTTTCTGGAAAAGGAGGAGTTGGTAAAAGTAGTATTACTGCTTCTTTAGCAGTATTGATTTCAAAAAATAATTCAATTATTTGTGCTGATTGTGATGTTGATGCTTCTAATCTTGCTTTGGTTTTTGGTTTAAATGAAGAAAATTTTGTTGAATGGAATTTTATTTCAACAAATGAAAGAGCAAGGATTAATATTGAAAAATGTGTTTCTTGTAAAAAATGTGTTGAAGTGTGTTATTTTAATGCAATTAAATGGGATGAAACAAAAAATAAACCAATTATTGATGAATTTTCTTGTGAAGGTTGTGGGGTTTGTAAATTAAGTTGTCCAGAAGGCGCAATTAATTTAGTTAAAGTTGAAAATGCTAAAATTGGTTATGGTAAAACAAAATTTGGTTTTGATGTTGTTTCAGCTCAACTTGAGATGGGGGAATCAGGTAGTGGAAAGGTTGTTGCAGAAGTTAAAAATTTTGCTAGAAAAAAATCTAATAATTCGGATTATTTGTTAGTTGATTCTGCCGCAGGAGTTGGTTGTCCAGTGATTGCTTCGGTTAGTGGTAGTGATTATGCTATTTTGGTAACTGAACCAAGTCCTGCAGCATTTTCTGATTTAAAAAGAGCATTAAGTGTAGTTGAACATTTTGGAGTTCCCTTTGGAATTGTAATAAATAAATATGATTTAAATAAAGAGTATTCTGAAAAAATTGAGGCTTTTGCGAAAGAAAATCACTTAAATCTTTTGGTAAAAATTCCTTATAGTAAAAGTTTTGTAAAAGCATTGATTGATATGACTCCGGTTATTATTTTTGACGCCAAGTTAAAAGGGGTTTTTGAGAAATTAGCTGAAAAAGTTAGGGAAAAATGTTAGGCGAGTATATGGATAGAAAAATTTTGAAAATATTAATCGCATTATTTTTAATTAGTTTTAGTGCAGTCGTAGTAGCTAATGAACAAGTTGAAATAAATTTTTATTATTCAAATGGTTGTCCTCATTGCGTTTTACTCTCTAATCATCTTGATTTTTTACAGGAAAAATATGGCGAATCAATAGTAGTTAATAAAATAAATGCAAATTTAGATTTTCCTGGATTTATTGAAATTCAAAATAAATATGGTGTGCCTAAGTATAGTCAGGGGGGCGTGCCGAAGGTTTTTATTCAAGATTTTTTTTGTAGTGGAGATACGCCTTGTATCGAATCAATTGAACCAGAACTTTTAAAGTTGGGTGTAGTGGTTCCGCTAGAAGAAAATCAAGGGGCGATTCAGGGAGATGGTAATGTAAGTAATTCTCCTGAAAACGAAGAGGTAATTGATACCAACGACGAAAATAATGGAGTTGAGTCGGGAGATGTTAATTCTTCTGTAGGCAATGTTTCTAATTTGCCTGTTAATGAAAATACAGGCATTAATTATTGGCAATTGTTAGGACTTGCATTGGTTGATGCAGTTAATCCTTGTGAAATTGCAGTTCTTACTATTTTAATGCTTTCAATTTTAACAAGAGAACCTGAAAAAAAAGGTAAAGCTCTAAAAATAGGTCTTGCTTTTAGTTTGGGTATTTTTTTAATGTACTTTTTATTTGGTTTTTTGATAATTCTTGGTTTTAAATCAATTATTGGTTTAACTAATTTAAGCGGAAGCTGGTTTTATTCAGTACTTGGGGTCCTCGCAATACTAATTGGGTTGCTAAATTTAAAAGATGCTATTTGGTATGGTGGCGGGGGATTTATATTGGAAGTTCCTTTGAGTTGGCGTCCAAAAATGAAAAGAATTATTAACGAAACAAAATCGATTCGTGGCGCATTTATAACTGGACTTATTGTTAGTTTTTTTCTTACCCCTTGTACCGCTGGGCCTTATTTTGTAGCAGGCGGAATTCTTTCTGCAGTAACTTGGTTTGAAGCAATAATCCCGCTTTTGTTTTATTTATGCATTTTTATTTCTCCAATGGTTCTAATAACTTTAATTGTTTACATTGGTTTTGTGGCAGTTGAAGATCTTAGTGGGTGGAGAGAGAAAAATGTAAAATTACTTCATTTAGTTGCTGGGATTTTATTAGTTGGGCTTGGAATAGCAATGCTATTAGGCTGGATTTAATTGAGGGGGTTTCTTTTGGCAGGTATATTACTTGTTGCGAAGTTGGGAGATACTTTGTAACCTTCTGGGGGCAAATGCGTTTCTGTTTTTCAAAAATAGTTAATTTTATTATCTCATTGTCAATGATTAATATAGGCGATGATGAGGTTAACATATATTTAATATAGGTAATAGGATAATTCAACTAGAATAAATATATAAAAAAAATCGAGGGCTTTCCGTTGAAACAAAATGTTTTTGCCAGTAATGGACAAGAATCAGAAGATCAAAGCATTCTGAAAAAAACTTTCGGATTATTACTTAGCACAAGAGCGCTAATATTTTTGATTGCTTTTCTTTCCCTGCAAATAATTGAAAAATCCCGCTGGTTCAAGGGATCAACAGATGTATTTCAGGCATTCTTCACTTGGGACTCACAATGGTTTGGATCAGTATTCACATTAGGCTATCAGTATAATCCCGCAGCACAGTCAAACATAGCTTTTTTTCCTCTTTACCCGCTGGTTACAAAAATAGTTTCTCTTTTCACTGAAGGCATAATAGGAAGTTTAATGACTGGATATTTAGTTTCCAACTTATCACTTTTTTTTGCGGGTTTTTTTCTCTACAAACTGGTTCAACTTGAATTCAAAAGCAAAGAAATTTCCAACAAGGTACTCTTTCTTTTCTTTATCTCGCCTTTAAGTTTTTTCTTTTCCATAGTTTACTCGGAAGGATTATTCCTACTTCTGATAATATCATCTTTTTATTATGCTAGGAAAAAAAACTGGAAAAACGCATCATTGCTTGGGTTCCTTGCTGCACTAACAAGAGCATCTGGAGTACTGCTTATCATTCCTCTATTAATAGAATATTTCACAGATGAAAACAACAATTTTAAATTCAAAATGGAAAAAATCAAAAAAGACATTTTATACATTTTTGCCGTGCCCATGGGTTTAGCCTCTTACTTTATGTACTTGTTTATCCTCTTCGGGAGTCCATTTGTTTATTTCAAAAACCAAGTCCACTGGCAAAGATGGTTAACAAACCCTTTTCAAATATTCACAAATATTCAATCTTATCCTCCATTTTATCAAATTTTGTTTTTAGGGGCAATCATCGTAGGAATTATCCTTGTTTTCATATTATACAAATCAAAAGTCAGGCCAAGTTATACCTTTTACTCCGCCGCACTAATAATTTCCTACATGTCTACAAACCTTGCTGAATCCATTCCAAGATACTTTAGCACGATTTTTCCATTATACATAGCTCTTGCATTAATTTCCCAAAAAAATGACCTAGCTTATAAGACAATAACCATATTTTCAGTTTCCCTGCTCACTTTACTAACAATAATGTTCGTGAACGGATACTGGCTAACTTAAGGATAAATTGGTTTTTCCAATTAATCTTGATTTTTCCACTCTAAAAAAATAGCGTTACCATCAACCCCATATTGTGGAAAAACTTTTGCGATTCGTTTAATTTCCTTAATTTCTTCTTCAGGCACAGAAACATTTTTCAAAAAGTTCAATTGGGTCACATAACAATCTTGTTTAGAAAACTCAGCATTTATTTTGTCCTGAAATGTATGGCAAGCCTCATGGATTATAGTGTGCAATCCTGTCTCAATCACAATATTTAAGCATTAAACGTCCTAGTGATATATTGGCGATGATGAGGTTAATACGCTAAAACAAAACAATAGGAATTTTTTTATACTAGTTTATTCAACTAATAA
>CAZHFT010000052.1:0-5517 GCA_964531875.1 uncultured archaeon
GAGAGGTATCTGCAAAAGTAAATTATTTAGGTGAAGAAAATTTACTTGATGTTGTAGGTACGGGTGGAGATAATAAGAATAGTTTTAATATTTCAACTGTAAGTGCAATTATTTGTGCAGGAGCAGGATGTATTGTTGCAAAGCATGGTAATAGAAGTGTTTCAAGTAATAGTGGTTCTGCTGAGGTTTTCAGAACTTTAGGGGTTAACATTGAAACCACCTCTGAAAGAAATTCAGAAATTCTTTCAAAAATAGGATTAGCTTTTTTGTTTGCGCCATTACATCACCCAGCAATGAAATATGCAATTAATGCAAGAAGAAAAATCGGAAAAAGAACAATATTCAATATTCTTGGACCAATAACAAATCCTGCAAATGCTAATTGTTATTTACTTGGAGCTTATAGTGAAGAATTAGCAGAAAAACTTGCTAATGTTTTAAGCGGGTTGAATACAAAAAAAGCACTTGTTGTACATGGTTCAGGGTATGATGAAGCTTGTTTAACCGGAAAAACAATTATTTTCGAAGTAACTAATGGAAAAATAGATAGAAAAGAAATTACTCCAGAAAAATTTGGAATAAAAAAAGGAAAGGAAGAATATTTAGTAGTTTCTGGACCTGAGGAATCTGCAAAAATAATAAAAGAAATTTTAAGCGGAAAAGAACGAGGTGCAAAGAGAGATATTGTTCTTTTAAATTCAGGATTAGCAATTTATGCCTCAGAAAAAGCAAGCAGTATTGTTGAAGGAATTGAATTAGCAAAAGAAAGTATTGATTCTGGCAAAGCAGTGGAAAAATTAAATGAATTGATAAAGGAGACGATGAAATGAATTTTCTTGAAAAAATGAAACTGCAAAAAAGAAAAGAAGTTGAATTGCGAAAAACGAAAATTCCAATCGAAACTCTTTTATTACAAGTAAAAAAAAGAAGTCATTTATTTAAAAAAGCGATTCAAGGAAAGAACAAAGTTTCTTTGATTGCAGAATTTAAAAAAAGCTCGCCTTCAAGAGGAAAAATAAACAAAAAAGCGTCTTTGAAAGAATATGTTTCTCTTTACAATGAATATGCTGATTGTGTTTCTATTTTAACAGAAGAAAAATATTTTTCAGGAAAAATTGATTTTATTAAAGAAGCAAAAAAGATTACTAAAAAACCAATTATAATGAAAGATTTTATTCTGGATGAATATCAAATTTATGAAGCTAATTTAATTGGTGCTGATGCAGTTTTACTAATTAGTAGTTTTGTTTCACAAAAAAAATTAAATGAATTAGTAAAAATAACTCAAAGTTTGGGAATGGATTGTTTAGTGGAGTGTCATAATCCTGCAACTTTAAAAAAAGCACTTGATTCGGGTTCAAAAATAATTGGAATTAATAATAGAAATTTAAAATCATTAAAAGAAGATTTTGGAAATACTGAAAAATTATTGAAATTGATTTCTCCTAATAAAAGAAAAAAATTAGTTTTGGTATCTGAATCTTCAATTAACTCACAAAAACAAATTAAACAAATTGCCAATAAAGTTGATGCAGTTCTTGTTGGCACTGCAATAATGTCTTATTCAATTCCAAAAATTAAATTGAAAGAATTAACTGGAAAAACTCTTGTAAAGATTTGCGGAGTAACCACCGTAAAAGACGCTTTAGAATCAGTAAAATTAGGTGCTGATTTTATCGGATTAAATTTTTATAAAAAAAGCTCAAGGTTTGTTTCAATAAAACAAGCTAAATTAATTACTCAAAAAATTAAAGGAAAAGCGTTAATCGTAGGGGTTTTTGTTAATGAATCTAAAGAAAAAGTAAACAAAATTATAAAAACGTGTAATTTAGATGTTGTTCAGTTTTCTGGAGATGAATCGAAAAAATATGTAACTGATTTTACTTTACCTGTGATTAAAGCAGTTCATATTAAAGATAAAAAAAGTATCAATTTGCTTACTGGTTTTAATGCAGAAATGTTAATGGTTGATTCTTTTGAAAAGGGTTCTTTTGGAGGAACTGGAAAATTAATTAATAAAAAATTATTAAACAAAAAAGCCTTAGAAAAAATTAATTTGGTTTTTTCTGGAGGATTGAATCCAAAAAATGTAAAAAAAATTGTGAAAGAATTTAATCCATTTATGGTTGATGTTTGTTCAGGAGTTGAAGAAACAACAGGAAGGAAAAGCTTTTCTAAAATAAAGAGCTTTATTTTTAATGTAAGGGGGAAAATTCAATGAAAGGTAGATTTAATGAATATGGTGGACAGTACATGCCTGAAGTGTTGATGCCTGCGGTTCAGGAACTTGAAAAAGAATTTGAAAAAATTAAAAAGGATAAAGAATTTCAAGCAGAATTAACTGATTTATTAAAAAATTTTGCAGGAAGACCAACCCCGCTTACTTTTGCTCCGACTCTTAGCAAAGAACTTGATTGTAAAATTTATTTGAAAAGAGAAGACCTTGCTCATACTGGCGCGCATAAAATAAACAATGCTCTCGGCCAGGCTTTAATGGCTAAAAAAATGGGCAAAAAAAGAATCATTGCAGAAACTGGCGCAGGACAACATGGAACTGCAACAGCAATTGCTTGTGCAATGCTTGGTTTAGAATGTGATATTTACATGGGTGAAGTTGATATTGAAAGACAAAAGCCAAACGTATTTCGAATGAAATTAGCAGGCGCAAAAGTTGTTCCTGTGAAAAGCGGTTCAAAAACTTTGAAGGATGCAATTAATGAAGCTCTAAGGGATTGGACAACAAACATTGAAACAACACATTATTTGCTTGGTTCGGTATTAGGACCACATCCTTATCCTGAAATGGTTGCTTATTTTCAATCAGTTATTGGAAAAGAAGCACGAACACAAATACTCGAGCAAGAAGGAAAACTACCTAAAGCAATTATTGCGTGTGTTGGTGGCGGAAGTAATGCAATTGGAATATTTAAAGAATTCATTAACGACAAAGAAGTTGAACTGATTGGAGTTGAAGCCGGAGGAGAAGGAATTAAGTCAGGTAAACATGCCGCGAGATTTGCTGACCCTGAAAATGGAAGAAAAGGAGTTCTTCATGGAACACTTACTTATGTTTTGCAGGATAAATTTGGGCAAATTTATAATACTCATTCGATTTCTGCAGGATTGGATTATTCTGCAGTGGGCCCCGAGCATTCAATGCTTAGGGATTTGAAAAGAGCAAGTTATACTTATGCTACTGATGAAGAAGCACTTAATGCATTCAAAATTCTTTCTGAAAAAGAAGGAATTATTCCTGCACTTGAAAGTTCCCATGCTGTTGCTTATGCTTTAAAGTATGCAAAAAAATGTGAAAAGGAAGATATTATTATTATTAATATTTCAGGCAGGGGAGATAAGGATTTAGAAACAGTTTCTAAAGTAATGGGGGTAGAGCTATGAGTACTAAAAGATATGAAAAAACTTTTACAGAATTAAAAGAAAAAAATGAAGGTGCGTTCATTCCATTTGTTGTTCTTGGGGACCCTGATTTTGAAACTTCAAAAGAAATTTTGGAAACAATGGCTAAACATGCGGATTGCTTGGAACTTGGTTTTCCTTTTTCTGACCCTATTGCTGATGGAAAAAGAATTCAAGCTGCAGATGAACGAGCATTAAATACAAAAATGAATTATGAAAAATGTTTTGAATTAATTAAAGAAGTAAGAGAAAAAAATCCTGATTTGCCAATTGGACTTCTTTTGTATTATAATTTAGTTTATACTAATGGAGTAGAATCTTTTTTAAAAAATGCAAAAGAATCAGGGGTAGATGGTATTCTTATTGCGGATATGCCAATAGAAGAATCTGATGAAATTCAAGTGCTTTGTAATAAATTTGATTTAGAACAAATTTTTATTATTGCTCCAACAACAGGCAAGGAAAGAATGAAAAAAATTCTTTCTAAAGCAAAAGGTTTTGTTTACACTGTAAGTGTTACAGGAGTTACTGGAGAAAGACAAAATGTAAAAGATTCAACTATTACTTTGGTTAAACAAATAAAAGAATTTGCAAAAATCCCTATATGTGTTGGCTTTGGGGTATCTGAACCAGCGCATGTAAAAAAAATACTTACTGCGGGAGCAGATGGAGCTATTTGTGGTTCTGCTGTAGAAACAATAATTGAAAAAAACTTAGATAATAAAAGTACTATGTTAAAAGAACTTGATTTGTTTTTTGAGGGAATGAAAAAGGCGACAAAAAAATGAAAGAAATTATTCCAATATCTTCACTTGACACTGTTTTTGAAGCACCTCCTTCAAAAGCATTTACTTTAAGGGCATTATTTATTTCTACTTTGGCTGATGGAAAAAGTGTTTTAAGAAATGCATTAAATGCAGAAGACCAACAGCATGCAATGAATGCGCTTAATTCATTTGGAGCAAAAATAAGATTTGAAAATAATAATTTTATTGTTAAGGGCACAGGAGGAAAATTAATTTCTCCAAAGGAACCTGTTTTTTGTGGAAATTCTGGAGTTACAACTAGATTTTTGTTACCTATTGCTGCGCTTTCAAAAGGAGATAGCGTTATTGATGGAGATGAAAGAATGCGTCAGAGACCTATTGAGGATTTGATTTATTCTATTGAAAAAGCAGGAGTTAAAGCAAAAGCAAGTTCAATTGGTTGTCCTCCAGTAGAAGTAAAAGGTGAAAGTTTTGAAGGGGGAGTTACTAGTATTCAAGGGGATAAGAGTTCGCAGTATTTAAGTTCAATGCTTATTGCTTCGCCTTATACAAAAAAAGGATTGTTAATTGACGTTGAAGGAGAATTAAAATCAAAACCTTATGTGGATATTACTATTGAGTGCATGAAAAGTTTTGGCGTTGAAGTAATTAATCGAAATTACAAGGAATTTTTTGTAAAAGCTAATAAGGGATATACTGCAAAGGATTATTTTATTGAAGGTGATTATAGTTCTGCTTCTTATTTTTTTGCGGCTGCTGCAATTACAAAGGGAAAAGTAAAAGTCACAAATCTTAACCCTGATTCTGCTCAGGGAGACAAATTTTTTTTAGATTGTCTTGAAGAAATGGGTTGTGAAGTTAATTATGGCAAAAATTTTGTAGAAGTTATTGGAAAAGAATTAACTGGTATTAAAGTTGATATGGGTGATTATCCTGATATTGTTCCAACTCTTGCAGTTGTTGCTGCATTTGCAGAAGGGAAAACGATCATTCATAATGTAGCTCATCTGGCATTAAAAGAAAGTAATCGGCTTAAAACAACTGCAAAAAATTTAATGCACCTAGGGGTTCCTGCAATAGCTAAAATTGATTCTATTGAGATAGTTGGAAAAACTCCCCGCGGAGGAGAAATAGAAACTTTTAAGGACCATAGAATAGCCATGTCCTTTGCCATAATTGGGCTTACGGTTAAAGGAATTAAAATAAATAATCCTGAGGTTGTTGAAAAAAGTTTTCCGAATTTTTTTAAAGAACTTGAAAAAGCATATTTGAATAATCGAAAAACAAATGTTGCATTAATTGGTTTTAGAGGAACAGGAAAAACTCAAATTGG
>CAZHFT010000053.1:0-5510 GCA_964531875.1 uncultured archaeon
ATGGTAATAATGAAAAATTAAAGAAAGGAAAACCAGTCATAACAGAACTAAATTTTCCTTTAAGCGTAGGTTGAATATTAAGCGTTGAAGAAAAACTACTTACAATTGTTTTATTAGAAATCGCTTGAAAAGAAAAAACTTGTTTACCATAAACTAATGGTTTTACTTTTAATTCAAATTCAGAAGAAGAATTTTGATTTACTTCAAAAACTTTTTCTTCAAACCAATTAGAAGGAAGAGTAGATTTAACAGTTACAGTATATGGCGCTATTGATGAATTTGAAATAACTGTTTTGTAAATAATTGGTTCACCAACAACTGATGCTTTTTCAGCAGAATCTCTTACAAAGGAAACATCGAGTAAATTTTCTTTTACTACTACACTAACATTAACAAAATCAGAAAGTGTTGGTTCATTAGTATTTGAAAAAACTATTTTTAAAACATAAAAATTAAGATTTGCATTTTCAGGAACTTTTATTTTAATTGAAAGAGAAGCATCATTAACTTGAACAGAAACAACTTCCCAATTTAAAGGCAAAGAATCAGTAACAGTTAATTTATTCCATTCTTGACCATAACCAGAATCATCAGAAAAAATTAATTCAAAAACTTGCCCTTGGGAAACATACCCTGCTTGAATAGATTCTCCAGAAATTAAAGAAGATTCTATAGGCGAAAGCATTTTTACATCAGCACAGGCAAAAGAAGCCAATAAAACTACGAATACTACCAAAAAAACGTTTTTCAAACAATTCCCCCTAAATGTATTATACAAGGAAAGAATAAAAAAAACAATCGGTTAGAAAAGCATATAAGTGGTGAAAAAATGGAAAAAACTAGGTTTGAAATGATAAAAGAACGACATACCAAAACATTTGAAAAGGCACTAAATGAAGGAAAAATGGACAAAGAAATTATTGAATTATGCTCATTTATTGCAAAAACAAAGAACTATTATACTTTGAGTTCATGTAGTGGAAGAATAATTCTTCTTGAAAGACGAGGAGATAAAAAAATGGAAAATTTCTTCCATAGACGATGGCATAGAACAATAACCAAAGAAGAATTATTAGAAGGAGTAAGCGAAAAAGTAAAAGGAGAACTTTGGTTTAAAGTAGACCCTTTTATTTTACACCTTGGCTGTGAAGACCTTGAACATGCAACAAAAATACTTGATGCAATGAAAGAAGCAGGAGTAAAAAGAGGAGGAATTACTCTTACTAAAAAAGGAAAATTTTTACTTGAATTAATTGGAACAGAAAGATTAGAAGTACCTCTAAAACTTAATGGGAAAGAAATATTCACTGAAGAGCAATTAAATTTTTTATTTGAAAAAGCTAATCCTCTACTTGAAAAAAACTTTTCGAGATTAAAAAAACTTGAAAATGAATTCAAAAAAAACTTAATTTAACGAAAAAAAAAATCATGGAGTAACTGTATCAGCAAGAACCTTTTCAAGCAAAGCTTCTGGATTATAATAATAATGTTGAATTAAAACTTCTACTTCTGGCTGAGCCCGAATATCATTCTTAAGCATCCATTCAAGAATCTTTTTTCTAACACTAATTTCTCGTTCAACTTCGCGTTTAGACTTTAATGTTTTTTCACCAATAATTTCAATTAAACGCATAGGAATGTCCGTTCTCTTTATGTTGTCTGTACTTCTATCCCACTCATAAATATTACTCAAAAGAGCTTTCTTCTCCATAGAACTAACTTCAGTAACTGAAAGAATTCTTCTTTCAACTCCTTTTCCCTTAACATAAATCCTGTATTGAACAATAACTAAATTAAGTAAAGAAATAAGTGCTTCGGGAACATTCATTGGTTCAGATTTAAGTCTCAAAATCATTTCTTTTGCAGAGTTACTATGCAAAGTGCCCATGCATCCCCTATGTCCAGTATCCATTGCAATAAATAAAGTTTCAGCTTCTTTTCCTCTAACCTCTCCAACAATTAATCTATCAGGACGCATCCTCATAGCATTTTTTAACAAATCATCCATTGTTACTTCTTCTTGCCCTTTCATTTTTGGCTTCGATTCCATTTGCACCCAATTTTCTCTCAGTCCAAGTTTTAATTCAAGAGTGTCTTCAATTGAAATTATTCGCTCAGGATACTTAATAAAAGTAGAAAGAGCATTCAAAGTGGTTGTTTTTCCAGAACCTGAACCCCCAGTAACAATTACGTTCATTGGCTCAACACCCATTCCCTCAACCATGACCCAAAGAAATGCAGCAAGTTGACTAGAAATAGTGTTGTTTGCAATTAAATCAACAACACTCATTGGAACAACAGAAAATTTTCTAATGGTTAAACTTGGACCAAACGGAGTAACATAAGAAAATGTTGCATTGGCTCTGTTTCCATCAGGAAGCCGAGCATCAAGAAGAGGATTCTCAGAATCTAATTTTTTTCCAATAGTATGAGCTATTTTTTGAAGCAAGTAATCGAGTTCTTTTTTATTAGTGAAATCAATATTTGTTTTACATTGACCATACCTCTTATGAAAAACAAAAACATTTTTTTCATACCCATTAACCATTATTTCTTCAAGATTTTCATCAAAAATTAATTCAGAAAGCTTACCATAACCAACAGAATGACCCAAAATTTCATTCGCAAGCAAAGAATGTTTTTTTACCGAAGGCAAAAATTCTTTAAACAAAGTAATCAAAGTTAATTTAAGAGAATTAAAATCATCCCCTGAAAGCAAATATTGTAAAGCATCACTATAAGTAATTGGTTTAATTATTTTTTCACGAAACTTTTGAATAAACTCTTTTGAAAGAATGGAACTTAATTTATTTTCAGCTTCTTCAAAACTCCATTTGCCTTTAATTAAATTAATCAATGCTTTATTAATGCTCTTTTCATCAGCGTTAAAACTTGGAGAAGTTACTTTATAATAAAAAAAAGGAAATCCCTCATAAATAGAAATGCACCCATAAGAATCAATTGTGTCCCCTATTTTTTCGGTAAATTTCAATGCCATTAATACTCCCCATTGGAATAGCTATTTATAGTATAGATTAATTAGTATATAAAACTAAAGATGCGTGATTACATGAAAAAAATTCTTGAAAAAGCACTAGAAAAAATTACGCCTACTAAAAAAGAAATACTTGCTCAAAAAAAACTAGCTGAAGAAATAAAAAATAAGATTCTCTCAATGAAATACCAACAAGAATCAGTAGAATTAGTGGGTAGCTTAGCAAGAGAAACAAATCTCAAAGGAGACAATGACCTTGACATATTTGTTTTTTTTCCAGAAAAAATTGAAAGACCAGAATTTGAAAAACAAGGTTTGGCAATAGGAAAACTTGTTTTTCGAGGATGGCAATGGGAAAAAGCTTATTCAGAACACCCTTACATCAGAGGAAAAATAAAAGGGTTTGATGTTGAAATTGTACCAGCATATAGAATAATTGATGCTTACAAATTGAAAAGTGCAGTAGATAGAACAAGTTTTCATAACCAATACTTATTATGTCAATTAAGCGAAAAACAAAAAGGCGAAGTTAGATTATTAAAACAATTTTTAAAAGGAATAAAGGCCTACGGAGCAGACCTAAAATATTCTTCAGTTCCAGGATATGTCACAGAATTATTAATCTTAAATTATGGTACTTTTGAAAAAACAATAAAACATATTTCAAAATGGAACAACCAAGAAATTATTGACATTGAAAAACAAATTTCTTCAGAAGAAGCAAGAAAAAAATTTGATTCTCCACTCATAATAATTGACCCAGTAGACAAAAACAGAAACGTAGCCGCCGCACTGTCCTTAAATCAATACGCGAGAATCATTGCAGCTTCAAGAGCATTCTTAAAAAAACCGTCATTAAAATTCTTTTTTGGAACAAAAACAAAACCCCTTAATATAAAGGAAACAAAAAAACTCATTGAAAAAGAAGGATTAATTTTAACAGAAATAGGTTATCCAAAAAAAGAAATTTCAGATGTCCTATGGGGTCAAATTAGAAGATTATCTAAAAAAATTTCTTCCTCATTAAAACAAAAAGATTTTTCGGTATTAAGATCTGAAATGTGGAGCGATGAAGAAAAAGAAATAATACTCGTGTTTGATTTAGAAGCCAACAAACTTGAAAAAGTCAAAAAAAGAATTGGACCAGAAGTAACTAATGAAGAACACTCAGAAAAATTCCTAGAAGCACACAAAAAGAAAATCAGTGGACCGAGGATTGAAGAAGGAAGATGGGTTGTTGAAATTGAAAGAAAACATAACAGGGCAACTGATTATTTACAAGAATTTTTGAAGAAGCTAAAGAAAAGTGAAAAAGCAGGGCTCAGAAAAGGACTCAACAAAAAAGCAAAAGTGCTAAGTAACAAAGAAGTTCTTGAAAAATACAAGAAAAACAAAAAATTCCAAAAATGGTTCTCAACATATTTAAAAGGAAAAGAAGAATTTGAGGAGTATTAAAATTTTACAACTTGAAAAAAATAGAACAAGTGCATTGTAAAAGCAATGCGCTATCGTACTTCCGAGCCGAAATTCGGAAGGGCCAGGAGGGATTCGAACCCCCGGTCTTTCGCTCCGAAGGCGAACGCTCTATCCAGACTAAGCTACAGGCCCGAGATAATAACTAAGAATAACAACAGTTAATTAAAGTTGGGGTTTAACAAAAAAATTTAGAATTAACCTTTTTAAAGCTAACTCATCAAATATTACTAAATGAAGACATGTGTTACAACAAACAAAGTTGTTACTGACGATTTTGTAGAATTCAAATGTCCAAAATGCGGGGAAAGAATAATTAGAAGCATAGCTGCAAGAGAAAGAGCACTATCTTACAAGTGTCCTAACTGCGAATTTACTGGGCCATAAAAAACAAAATGAGGTTTTTTTTAATGCCAGATAAATCATTTATAATTTATAAAGTAACTCCAAACGACATGGAAAAACTTGACGAAACCGAAGCAGAAATTAAAGGAATAAAATCAGGAGAAGTCAAAGATATTAAAAGAGAACCAATAGGATTTGGAATAGTAATACTAAAAGTAGGCGTTTTAGTAAACGAAAAAGAAGAAAACGCAATGGAAAAAGCAACCAAAGAATTGGAAAGCTTATCTTTATTAGACCGAGTAGAACAAGAAAGTATGACTCTACTTTAATCTTAAAAAAACCTATTTTTTACATAGTAATTAAAGATTTAATTACCCATTAAATAATACACATGATTAAAGCTATTACTTTACAAAACTGGAAAACTCATTACAATACACAACTAGAGTTTACTAAAGGAACAAATGTAATAGTTGGAAAAATGGGCGCAGGAAAAAGTTCAGTGATGGACGCTATTTCTTTTGCATTATATGGAACATTTCCCTCCCTTTCACAAAGAAAAGTAACCTTAGAAGAAACAATAATGCAAACGCCAATGAAACAAGAACAAAGCACAATAAAACTTGAATTTGAATACAACAATAAAGAATATGTTGTTGAAAGAATAATAAAAAGAAAAGGAACAAATGAAGCTACT
>CAZHFT010000054.1:0-5505 GCA_964531875.1 uncultured archaeon
TTCGCATGATTTATCATTTTCATCATATCCTTCTACTATAATAGAAGCAGTTCCGTTAATTCCTTCTTTAATTTCATAAGTGTCTATTATGCTTGAACCATTTTGCCCAGTTTTTAATGTTTGGAAATTTTCTCCTGGCATTTTTATTTTAAGTTTTGCATTATAGATTGTTCCTTCAGAAGTAAGTATGTCTATTTTTAATTCTCCTTTTTTCACGATTTCAGGGATATTTGCAATTAATTCAATTCCGCATGAATTTCCTGAATTAAGAACTCTTTGAATTGTAGTTATTGTTCCTCTAGTTCCAAGTTCATCAATTGCTTGAACTCTATAATAATATGCTATTCCTTGAATCAAAGAATATTCATCAGTATAATCAGTATCTGTAATATCTTCAAATTCTTTTACTCCTGAATCATTTACTCCGAAGTCTCGGGTAATACTTCTATAAATAATGTATTCTTTTACTCCTGAATTATCCTCTTCAGGGTTATCTTCTGGTTCATCCCATTTTAAATAAATGCTTCCATCACTATGACTTAATCCAAACAAATTTTTTGGTGCATCTGGACCAGTTTTATCAATTAGGATTTTGTAATCATCTGTTGAGCCACAACCATAACTATTACATCCTGCAACATGGAACCAATAAATCCCATCATTTACATTTGAATATGTCTTGTCTGTGTCGCCATCAGTGTCATAATTATCGTTATCTTCATCATCAAGGTCATAATTGCTTTCATCATTCAAAGCATACCTATACTCGGTTGCATTATCTACAGAATCCCAGTCAAATTTTGGGTCATTATCAGTTATCCATTCATCATTTTCATGAGTATCCGAACTAATTGTTGGGGTTCCTGTTGGAACATTGCTTTGAGCATAATTCACATTTTCAACTTCTGATTTTTCTATTGTTTTTCCTGCGTTATCTGTTACTTTTAAATAATAAGTATGGTCTCCGTTAGCTTGAATTTCAAAAACATGTGTTCCTCCACTTGTTCCCTTATCAATCCAACTTCCTGAATCAACTTTTACTTCAAACTTTGAGATTTCACTATGTGCATCAGAACCTAAAAAGGTTACTGTTACATTGTTATTTGAAACACTCGCAGAAATTGAAGAATCTGGTGCAGTGTAATCGTTACCAAAAATTAGTGGGGTGCTACTTGTTAAATTTCCTGCTAAGTCTTTACACATATAATTAATTGAATGGGAAGTAGAAGTTGTTTCGGCTCGAGGCCCAGTGTTACATATAGCTGTTGATTCTGAAACTGTACAGCTTGTTTCTTCAGTACTAAAATCAGTAATTGTATCAGTGTTCCATTTACATTCAAGGTTATTTTCTCCTAAGTTTAAAGTTACATTAACATCTTGGCCTGTAGTTGCCCAGTAAGGTGGAGAAGTATCTCCGTTGACATCAGTAACAGTAACTGAAGGGGGTGTATTATCCACTCTGAAACTATAATCAGATGAATCTTCTGTTGAATCTAAATTAGTTATAACATTAACATCAATGTAATAATTTCCGTCAGGAACTGCAGTTGTATCCCAGTTGTATGAACATTTTCTAGTTTCTTTGAAATCTATACCGTCACAGCTGGTGCCATCTAATGCGAAATTAATATCAATTTGATTTGTGTGATTCCCAGCAGAATTGCTGTAATAGATATTTGCATTAATGTCAGTAGGTCCGTCAGAATCCAACACGGTAAAAACAATTCCTTGTGTACCACTTAAATAATTTCCGTCTGCACTTGGAATAATAATTTCTACTGTTGGTGGCGTATTAACTGCAAAAGCAATCCCCGCGATTAATAATAATGAAATTAGTACATATACAAATTTGTTCAAATTTACACCCCTGTAAAATTAATTATTTTGTTTAATTCTTTAAATCTTTGATTAGAAAATGCTTTTAAAAACACATGGCAAATCACTTATATTAGGTTAGTTTTAATGGCTTTATTTGGATTTTTGTTAAATTGGACACAGGAAACCTTTGGTTCTTTTGGATTACTTGGGTTATTTACTCTTGCTTTTGCAGAATCAAGTTTTTTTCCTATTCCTCCTGATATTTTATTAATTGCTTTTGCTTTAGCTACTCCTCAAAATGCTTTTTTTATTGCGCTTATTGCGACAATAGGTAGTGTTTGTGGTGGTATTTTTGGTTATTTTTTAGGTAAAACTCTTGGGGAACCTTTACTTTTGAAGTTTGCTAAGAAAGAAACTGTTGAAAAAGCACAGAAGCTGTATGATGAGTTTGGTGCGTGGGCAGTGTTTGTTGCTGGGTTTTCTCCTATTCCTTACAAGGTTTTCACTATTCTTTCAGGAGTAATGGAGCTTGATTTGAAAAAATTTATTATCGCTTCAACTCTTTCAAGAGCAATTCGTTTCTTTGCAATTGCAACAATAATTTTCTTTTTTGGTGAAGAAATAAATGGTTTGCTGAATGAGTATTTTGAAATTGCAATGTTCATTATTGCCGTTCCTATAATTTTGTTTGTTTGTTGGAAGATTTATAAAAAAGTGAAAAAGTAATTTTAATAAAGAATAAAAACAATTTTTGTTTATGAAAGTTCGAATAGGCAGTAAACCAAAAAGTATTGGTCATGCAGTAGAATTAGGATTTGGTAGAGCTGAAGTACTTAGAAAAGAAGTAAAAAAAGGAGAGCTTATTTGGGAAGGGGTTGAAAGACCCGAATTAAAAAGAACGCGAAAACAAAGTGTTCCAAATGCAATGCTTAAGTATTGGGGATTTACTACGTGGTTAAAAACTGCAAAAAAAAATACGTATAAACGAATTGTTGCAAATTATTTTTTTAATATATTTCTTGCCAGAACTACTCATAAAGAAAGAGTAAAATTGATGAATGGGGTTTTGGAAAAGCTTGTTCCAGGGGGAGAGTTAAGAATCGCGGTTCCGGTTAGAAAAAATGAATTACTTGATTGTAGTAATGATTATTTCTCAATTTTAAAAGAAGCAGGATTTGTTAATTTTGTTGGAAGAGAATCCACTTCAAAAGAAATTGATTCTATTCGTGCAAGAAATATTGAACAAAATCCTCGAATCATAACTTTAATAATTACTGTTAATAAACCAAAAGAAAAACAAAAAGTAATTTCTCTTTAATTATTCAAGTCCTTTTTCAGCTTTTTTTATTCTTTCAAATGTATCCGTTGTAAACCAATATCCTTGATGTTTGAATGCGCCGAGTTTTTCTTGTTCTGCAAGTTTTGGAAACATTGTTTTTTCAATTAAATTAAATTCTGTTGGCAACAATTCAAGTGCTTTTTTGTTAATTGCATAACAACCAGCATTAACAAAGTTGCTTGGCGCATCTTCTTTTGACGGTTTTTCAACAAATTCAATTATTTTGTCTCCGAGTAATTTTGCTACTCCATAACTTGAAACATCTTCTACTTCTACAAGTGTAAGTGTTGCCTCGCAATTTGAGTTACAATGTGTTTCTCCAATTGCAGTTAAATCAAAATTAGAAATGTTATCTCCATTAAGCATGAAAAATTGGTTTTGTAAAATGGATTCTGCTTTTTTTAATGCGCCTCCAGTTCCAAGAGGTTCTTTTTCCTCCGAGTAAATTATTTTTACTCCAAATTTTTCTCCATCCCTAAAGTATGCTTCAATTTTTTCGTGCAAATATCCAGTGGCAATAATAATTTCGGTTACTCCGTGTTTTGCAAGCAGTTCAATATTGTATTCTAAAATTGGTTTGCCTTTAACTTTAACTAATGGTTTTGGTAAATCATTTGTAAGTGGACGTAATCTTTCTCCTTTGCCTCCTGCTAAAACAAATGCTTGTTTAATCATAAAAAATAGATGCGTTTTATCTTTAAAAGACTAATTTTTTATTCTTTGTACCAATTTCATTTAAAATGTTGTTGTAGTAGGTTTTGTATATTAATAGTCTTTTTTTGAATTAATTTAAATGGTGTTTGAATGAAAATATCGGTTTTCGGAACAGGGTATGTTGGATTAGTAGCAGGAACTTGTTTAGCTGATTTAGGCAATGAAGTTACTTGTGTTGATGTTGACGAAAAAAAAATTTCTAATTTAAATAAAGGAATAATTCCTATTTTTGAACCTGGTTTAGAAGAACTTGTTAAAAAAAATCATTCTGAAAAACGACTTTTTTTTACTACTATTGCTAAAGACGCGGTTGAAACTGCAAAAGTAATTTTTATTGCTGTTGGAACTCCTCAGGGAGAGGACGGTAGAGCGGATTTGAAGTATATTTTTCAAGTTGCTGAAACAATTGGAAAAAATGCAAATTCTTCAAAAATTGTTGTTGATAAAAGTACGGTTCCTGTTGGGACTGCAAAAAAAGTTAAGGAAAAGATAATGGAATTTTCAAAATTTGATTTTGATGTTGTTTCTAATCCTGAATTTTTAAAAGAAGGTTCTGCTTTAAAAGATTTTCTTGAACCTGATAGAGTAGTTATTGGTGCTGAAAACGAATCTGCTGCAAAAGTAATCGAATCTCTTTATTCTCCACTTGGTTGTGGAATAATTATTACTAATCAAGAAAGTGCTGAAATGATTAAGTATGCTTCAAATGCATTTCTTGCTACAAAAATTTCTTTTATTAATGAGATTGCTAATGTGTGTGAAAAAGTTGGAGCAGACATTGAAGAAGTTTCTAAAGGAATGGGTCTTGATAAAAGAATCGGAAAATATTTTCTTAATGCTGGTTGTGGTTATGGTGGAAGTTGTTTTCCAAAAGATGTTCAAGCATTACAAAGAATTGCTGAAGATGCAGGGGCAGAACTTAAAATTATTAAATCTGTTGAATCAGTTAATTTCGTTCAAAAAACAGTTCCTGTAAAAAAATTAAAAAATGAGTTTAACTCGCTTGAAGGAAAAAAGATTGTTGTACTTGGTCTTGCATTTAAACCAATGACTGATGATATGCGAGAAGCAAGTTCGATTGAAATAATTAAAGAACTATTAAAAGAAAAAGCAAAAGTAATCGCAATTGATTCTATTGCAAAAGAAAATGCAAAAAAAATTCTTGAAGACATAGAGTACTCCGACTCAATTTATGAAGCAGTAAAAAATGCAGATGCAATTATTCTTGTTACTGAATGGAATGAATTTTTAGAACTCGATTTTGAAAAAATAGGTTCTTTAATGAATTCAAAAATAATTGTTGATGGAAGAAATGTTTATAATAAAAAAGAACTTACTTCTTTTGGATTTAAGTATTTAGGAATTGGAAGGTGAACAATTGAAAGCGTTGATTTTAGCAGCAGGTTATGCAAAAAGACTTTGGCCTCTTACAAAAAATAGACCAAAACCACTTTTAGAAGTAAAAGGTAAACCAATTGTAGAACACCTTATTGCAGGAATAAAAGAAATTCCTGAAATTGATGAAATTTTGGTTGTTACTAATGAAAAGTTTTCAATTACTTTTGAAGACTGGGCAAAAGAATATGATTGTGAGATTCCAATAAAAGTAATTAATGACTTAACCACTTCTAATG
>CAZHFT010000055.1:0-1705 GCA_964531875.1 uncultured archaeon
TCTTTTGCTTCTTCTTCTTCAGCTTCTGCTTTTCTCATGTCTCTTGTTTTCTTTGGTTTTGTTCCAATACTTGCGATGTCTGTTCCTACTTTTGTAGTGACTTTACAAGTAAATCTTGAAGCTGAACAAAGTAGTGCTTTTTTTCCTGCTTCTACATCTTTTTCAGCTACTAAAAGTGAAAAAATCTTTTGACCATTTCTAAGTCTTGCTGCTCGTCCCATTGATTTTCCAAAACAATGGCTCATTCCTTTAGAAACACGATCTGCTCCTGCTCCTTGTGCTTGTTTGTTTTCTCGTAAAATATGATGTGGATAAACTCTTAATTTTAAAAAGAAATCTTCTTTTCCAATTGAAACAACTAAGTGTCTGTTAATTAACATTCTTGCACTTTCAAATGCATTATCTCTAAGTTGTATTCCTTGTGAACCACATTTAATACATAAATCAACAACGTGAGTAAATTCTTTAATTCCATTCCCCATGTTCCATTGTCTTGTTTTAAGTCCAGGTACTGCTCCAATATAGTCTCTCTTTTGAACTTTAACTGCATGTCTAGTATTTGCACGGTCTTTAGTGCTACTATAACAATGTCCTGGTCTTAATCCCATTTTAATTCCTTCAAAAACGAATATTTAATTACTCAAAAAGAGTTGGTTTTATTTACTAATTTTTCCCATGAACGCTTTAAAAAGCTTTTGTTAGGCGATTTTGAAATTAATCATATGGATCCCCGCCTCTGGCAATAATTGCGAGGTTTTTAATGTTAATTCCTAGGGTTTCTCTTTGTTTGTTTGTTAATGAGCGCATAAATTTCCAATATGCTTTTGCTGAATATTCTGTTGCTTGTTGGGGATTTCTATGGGTTTCCATTAAAAAATTTTTTAAATATTGTTGAAATTCTTGAAAATTTCTTATTTTTCCCTCTGAAAGAGCATTATAAAAAAGCATTCTTAAATCAAATAATTCTTTTTGTTCTTTGGGAAGTCTTTCTCTATTTTGTTGCATTAGTCCTCTTTCGTTTAAAATTTTTTGAATTTTTTGCAATTCTAACATACTTGTTTTTCTTTGTGCTTCTTGTTGTTGATGCAATCTTCCTGGAAGTAGTCCTGATTTTCTATGATCAAATGGATTGACTGCAAGATTTCCATGTGTTGTTCTTTGTTGTAGTTGTCTTTCTTGTTGCACTTGTCTTCCTTGTTGAAAGAGTTTTTGAATATTTTTTGCATGCTGTCTTGCCATATATTAAATAAGTTTTTTTTCTTTAAAACACTATCTTTATATATCGGATTATGTATTGTTTGTTTTGAAATCTTATTTTTTTTTAGGAGAGGTGAAATTAAATGGTAATTGATTTAAACAAAGTAGGAAAGTTACTTGAAAAACTTGGTTTAAAGCTTGAGAAAGAAGCAAAAACCAAAAAGAAACCAGTGAAGAAGAAAGCGGTAAAGAAAAAGAAATTAGTGAAGAAGAATCCAGTGAAGAAGAAAGCATTGAAGAAAAAACCTGCTAAAAAGCCAGTTAAGCGAAAATCCCGAAAAAAATAATTTTTTGGGAGATTCCTTAGGGCAATTATTTCTAATTTTAGTAGTATCCTTCTTAGTGTTCGAACTCCCCCTTTTTAATTCTTTTTCAATAATTTTATTATTAGGCATTGCTGAGATGACAGAACGGTTATGTACCCGCCTGCAGAAACCTTTTCGCAAAA
>CAZHFT010000055.1:1805-5481 GCA_964531875.1 uncultured archaeon
ATTGCTGAGATGACAGAACGGTTATGTACCCGCCTGCAGAAACCTTTTCGCAAAAGGTTTGCGAAAAAACGGTTTGCAGTTAGCGGGCTAAGGGGGTTCAACTCCCTCTCTCAGCTTTTCTACTTTATTATTTTTAGGTTTGGTTTATGAAAGCAGTTATTTTTGATATGGATGGAGTCATTGTGGATACAATGGATATTCATAAAGAAGCCACTATTAATGCATTTTCTGAAAATGGTTTCAATATTACACATAAACAACTTTCTCAGTTTGACGGAATGAAGTCTAGTGAAGCATTTAAGAATTTGTTTGAAACAAAAGCAGATGAAGAAATCGAGGAGATGATTTCTAAAAAATATGAAGTTTTAAAAAAAAGAACTTCTGGAATTATTCCCTATTCAGGTTTTCTTTCATTTTTTTTTAAATTAAAAAATAAGTTCCCTCTTGCAGTTTGTTCTAGTTCTCGAAGAACTTTTGTTGAGTATATTCTTGAACAAATAAATGAACGAAATTCCTTCAAAATACTTGTTGGAGCTGAAGATGTTTCTCGTGGAAAGCCTAATCCTGAGCCTTATTTGAAAACAGCTGAACTTTTGAATGTAAACCCAAAAGATTGTTTGGTTATTGAGGATTCAGTTGCGGGAATAATTTCTGCAAAAAAAGCAGGAATGAAGTGTATTGCTGTAACTAATACTTTTGATAGAAATTTTTTATTAGATGCTGATTTAGTCGTGGATTCTCTTGCGGAAGTTTCTCTTGAACAAGCAATGGGTTTATTTAAAAACTAATTTTTTTTAGCTTAGTGGTTAAAAGCTTTAAAGTACTAAGTATTATTGGTTTATTTTGGAGTTGTTTTAATTGAAAATTGGTATTTTTTCTGATCCTCATTTAGGTTTTGCTGAAAAAGGTGAACGTGCAGAAGAAGCATTTGATAATCTTTCACAGGCAATTGATTTGTGTATTAATGAAAAAGTAGATTTTGTTATTCTTGCAGGAGATATTTTTGATGAACCTGCACCTAATCATAATATTTTATTTAATGCAATGCAATGTTTTGCTAAATCAAAAAAAGGAGAATCTCATGTTTCTTTAACCATTGAAAAAAATTCTGAGCGAAAAAATATTACTTATTCTGGTTTGCCTATTTTAACAATTCATGGAAATCATGAGTACAGGGGTAAGGAAACAAAAACTGCTTTAGATGTTCTTAATTTTTCAGAACTTTTAATTTATTTTCATGCTTCAAAAATAATTGTTAAAAAAGATAATGAAAAAATTTGTGTACATGGTCTTGGAGCAGTTCCTGAAAAAAAAGCACAAGAAGTTTTAAAGTATTGGAATCCTCTTCCTGAAAAAGATGCAGTAAATATTCTTGTTTTACATCAATCATTTAAAGAATTCATGGCGGTTGATGACGAAATGGTGGCTACTCTTTCATTGGAAGATTTACCAAAAGATTTCGAACTTATTATTGATGGGCATCTTCATTGGAGTAATATTCAAAAATTAGGCGAAACAAATTTTCTTCTCACGGGTTCAACAATTGCCACTTCAATAAAAAAATTAGAATCTGAAAAACCTAAGGGGGTTCATTTTTTTGATTCTTCTTCAAAACAAATTTCTTTTAAAGAATTACCAAATCAAAGAAAAATGTTTTATCATAAACTTTCTTTTAAAGATGCTAATGTTGAAGAAGTAATTGATGAATGTAAAAAAATTATTTCTTCTGATTTACTTTCTAATACTACCCTTAAACCATTAATACGGCTTAATTTAAAGGGTTTTTTAAAAAAAGGGCTTTCTTCTGGAGATGTTGATTTGAAAGATTTTTTTAATGAATTTGAAAAAAAAGCAATTCTTTCAGTTTCTAAAAATTTTTCTTCTACTTCATTTAGGAAAAAAATTTCTGAATTAAGAGAAGTTCAAAAAGAAAGATTATCTGTTGTTTCTTTGGGTTTTGATTTACTTGAAAAAAATCTTTCTGAAGCAAAATTTGAAGAAAGTTTTTCTATAAAAAAATTATTTGATTTTCTTGCAGAAAAAGATATTGATTCAGCACTTGAATTAGTCACTAAAGATTAATTTTTTTTTAAAAATTCTGAATATGCAACCATCGCTTTTAATGCTTTTGCTGCAACGCTTGGATAATTCATTGTGCAAAATCCTGCTTTTTCAATTGTGTGCATATATTTTTCAGTATAATCGCTTCCGATTGAACAAACCACTATTGGTTTAGTTGATTTTTCTCTTGCTTTTTTTAATGATAAAATATTTTTTACTTGAATTGTTGGTAAGTTGAACAATACTAAAATTATAATCAAATCCACGTTTTTGTCTCCAAGACTTGTTTCAATTGCTTTTTTATAATCTTCAATTGTTGCATCGCCTAAAAGATCAATTGGATTAGAGATGATTGCGCCAGGTAAATTATTTTTAAGTTTTTCAATTGATTTTTTTGAAAGTTTAGCTAATTCTAATTCTTGTTCTACTATTTGGTCTGCAGTAATTATTCCAAAACCGCCTCCATTAGTAATTATTTGTACTCTATTTCCTTTTGGTAATGGTTCTTTTTCAAGAAGTTTTGCGATATTAAACAAATCTAATAAGTCTTCTGCTTGAATTATGCCTGCTTGTCTAAATACTGCATCATAAACTTTTGGTGCTCCTGCTAAAGAACTTGTGTGGGACATTGCGGCTTCGCGTGTTTTTTCATTTCTACTTCCTTTAAGAACAATTATTGGTTTTTTTAAAGATGTTTTTTTTGCGATTTCAAAAAATTTTCTTCCATTTCTTGCACCTTCTAAATAAGCAGTTATTACTTTAGTTTTTTTGTCTTCTCCAAAGTGTTCTATTAAATCTGCTTCATCAATATCCATTGCATTACCATATGACGCAAATTTATTTATTCCAAATTCTTGAGTTGCCACCCAATCAAGAATCATTGAACCAAGTGCGCCTGATTGAGAAATAAAAGAAAGGCTTCCTTGTTTTGGGGTTCTCATTCTGCTTCTTTCAAAAAATGTTGTATCTACTCCTGAATAAGTACTCATTACTCCAACACAATTAGGCCCCATCACTCTGGTTTCAGGGTTTTCATCAATTAATTTTTTAATTTTTTCAGTTAGCTTTTTTTCCCCTACTTCAGAAAAACCAGCACTAACAATAATTACTGCTTTTACTTTGCAAGAAATACATTCTTCAAGTGCAATTGGGACAAATTTTGCAGGTAGAGAAATTACTGCTAAATCAATTTTTTGGTTTATTTCTTTTATTGAAGGGTATGCTTTAATTCCTTGAATTTCTTTGTGTTTTGGGTTTATTGGAAAAATTTTTTCAACGCATTTATAAGTAATGTTTCCTTGTTCGTCAATATTTTTACTCGCTTCAATATTACAGTCAGAACTTGCTTTTTTCATATTTTCAAAAATAGTATAACCAACTTTTCCTTTGCTATTTGAAGCGCCAATTATAGCTATTGTTTTAGGATTAAAAAAATAGTCAATACTTTTTGGTCCAAGCATTATAAAGAATAGAATATAATGCTTATTAAATTAACTAAAATCTTCCTACACAAATTTTTCCTACACATGTTTGGTGAGGTGGACAAGCTTTTGGTTCATATACTGGGTCTTGGGGAGGACAACATAAAGCGGGACATTTTGGTTTTTGACAAGTT
>CAZHFT010000056.1:0-5470 GCA_964531875.1 uncultured archaeon
AAATAAAAATTAACAATGCTGAATTAAATAGTGAAGCCGAAGGTAATGGTGGATATGATGCCTTTATGAGTGCACTTAAAAAAATTGCGTTAAAACAAAAAATATTGTTGCCAAAACTTTTAGATTATGTTGTTACTATTCCGCCTGGCGGAAAAACAGATGCATTAGTTGAAACAACTATAACTTGGGGCAATAAGGATGACGAATTTAGAACAATTGGAATTGATTCTGATCAAGTAATTGCTGCAGTAAAAGCAACTGAAAAAATGCTGAATATTATAATTAACTAATTTTCTTTTTTTTATACTCAATTTTCATTTTTATGTCGCAAAAACAAGCAAATGTATTATAAATCTTATTCGGCATAAATATTTTTTTAGGATGACTAGCACATTTTTTTTCCCTGATTTTTTTGCGTTTTTCGCTTTATTTTCTCCTTCTAAGGTGATTTTATGAATGCTAAACTTGTGCTTGAAGATGGCACTGTTTTTCATGGAAAAAGCTTTGGCCACCATGGTTCTACTGCCGGAGAAGTTGTTTTTAACACTGGAATGGTTGGTTATCCAGAATCACTCACTGATCCTTCTTATGCAGGTCAAATTCTTTGTACTACTTTTCCTTTAATGGGAAATTATGGAGTTCCTGAAAAAGTTCTTGAAAATGAAATAATCAAAAATTTTGAGTCTCACCGAATTCAAGTTCAAGGGATGGTTGTTCAAGAATATTCTCGAGGATATTCTCATCATTCTGCTTCAAAATCTCTTGGCGAATGGTTAAAGGAAGAAAAAATTCCTGGAATTACTGGAATCGATATTAGAGCATTAACAAAAATTTTAAGAGAAAAAGGAACAATGCTTGGAAAAATAATTATTGATGGTAAAGAAACGGAATTTTATAATCCTGATAAGGAAAATCTTGTTGAAGGAGTAAGCATTCACAAACCAATTGTTTATGGCGAAGGTGGAAAAAAAATTATTCTCATTGATTGCGGAGTAAAAAATAATATTCTTCATAATTTTTTAAAACGAGGAGTACAAGTAATTAGGGTTCCTTGGGATTTTGATTTTTTTGCAAAAGATTTTGAACACAATGATTTTGATGCAGTGTTCATTAGTAATGGTCCAGGCGACCCAAAAATGTGTGTGCAAACAATCAAGCACGTGATAACTGCATTGAATAAAGAAATTCCTATTTTTGGAATTTGTTTAGGGAACCAAATTCTTGCATTAGCTGCCGGAGCAGATACTTACAAATTAAAGTATGGTCACAGAGGACAAAACCAACCTTGTTATTTAGTGGGAGAAAAAAAATGTTTTATTACTTCTCAAAATCATGGCTTTGCAGTTAAAGAAGAAACTTTACCAAAAGATTGGGAAGTTTGGATGCGAAACGCAAACGATGAAACAGTTGAAGGAATCAAACACAAAACAAAACCATTTTTTTCTGTTCAATTTCATCCTGAAGCAAATCCTGGTCCAAAAGACACTGAATTTTTATTTGATGGTTTTTTAGAGGGATTAAAATGATTGAACCACTTTCACTTGCTTTTCTTTTGATTATAGTATTTATTTCAAATTTTTATGCTGCAAGTGCAGGCGGAGCAAGTATTTTGATTTTACCCGCAATGTTTCTTATAGGAATTCCTCCACTGGTTGCAGTTGGAACAAATAGATTTCACAGAGTTTTTTCAACAGGCGCAATACTTTTTAAATTTTTAAAAGAAATTAAATTAGAAAAAAAAGGAACACTTGGATTCATTATAGTTACTATTATTGGCGCAATTATTGGCGCAGTTATCACAGTTAATCTTTCGCCTGATTTTTTAAAAAATATTGTTCTTGCTGCGATTTCAATAGTAATTATTTTCATGTTAATAAAAAATAATTTGGGTTTAGAAGAAAGAAAAATTAATCCTTCTAAAACAAATAAAATTTTTACTATTGTTGGAGTTTTTTTAGTATCTTTATATCGTGCAATAATTGGAAGTGCTGCAGGAACTTTTTTGAGATTACATTTAGTTGCTTTTTGTGGTTATGATTTTTTGAAAAGTGCAGTATTGGCTTCAGTTCTTGGTTTCACAAGTTCAGTAGTTGCAACTATTTTATTCATGGGTTTTGGAATCATTGATTATGTTCTTGGTGTTGAAATGCTGGTAGTTGGTATGGCTGGTGGTTATTTAGGCGCTACTTTTGCAATAAAAAACGGAAATAAGTTTATTCAAAAAATATTTTTTGGAGTGGCAATTTTGATGATTATTAAATTAGTGGTATTTGGGTGAATTAAAAATGACTGAAACTGAAATTAAAAAAAATACACTTGAAAAAACAGAAATAGAAAAACCAAAAAAAGTATTAATTTTGGGTTCTGGTGCTCTTCAAATTGGTCAAGCCGGAGAGTTCGATTACTCAGGCTCACAAGCAATTAAGGCAATGAAAGAAGAGAAAATAGAAACAATAGTGATTAATCCAAATATTGCTACTGTTCAAACAAGTAAAGGTTTTGCTGATAAAGTTTATTTTTTACCAGTTACGCCTTACTTTGTTGAAGAAGTAATCAAAAAAGAACAACCCGATAGCATTTTACTTTCATTTGGTGGTCAAACTGCATTAAATTGCGGCTTTGAATTGGAAAAACATGGGGTTCTTGAAAAACATGGGGTCAAAGTGCTTGGTACTCCAGTTAAAACAATTGAATTAACTGAAGACAGACAATTATTCAATGATGAATTAAATAAAATTAAGGTGGATGTTCCAAAATCCTTTGCAGTTAATTCTGTTGAAGGTGCATTATTAGCAGGAGAAAAAATTGGGTTTCCTGTAATGATTCGTGCAGCTTTTGCTCTTGGTGGAAAAGGTAGTGGAACCGCAAAAAACAAAGTTGAATTGGAAGACCTAACTGAAAAAGCATTTAAGTATTCAAAGCAAATTCTTGTGGAAGAATATCTTGCTGGTTGGAAAGAAATTGAATACGAAGTTGTACGAGACAAATTTGATAATTGTATTACTGTTTGTAATATGGAAAATTTTGATCCACTTGGAATTCACACTGGTGAAAGTATTGTTATTGCGCCTTCTCAAACACTTAACAATCATGAATATCATATGCTTAGAGAAATTTCAATTAAAGTAATTCGTCATTTAGGTGTTATTGGAGAATGTAATATTCAATTTGCGCTTAATCCTGCAAATGATGAGTACAGAGTAATCGAAGTTAATGCTCGGCTTTCAAGAAGTTCAGCTCTTGCTTCAAAAGCAACCGGTTACCCTCTTGCATTTGTTGCAGCAAAATTGGGATTGGGTTATTCATTACTTGATTTGGTTAATTCTGTTACAAAAACAACAAAAGCTTGTTTTGAACCAGCACTTGATTATGTTGTTGTAAAAATTCCTCGTTGGGACCTGCAAAAATTTAGGAATGTTTCTAAAAAAATCGGAACCGAAATGAAGAGTGTTGGAGAAGTAATGGCTATTGGAAAAACTTTTGAAGAGGCAATGCAAAAAGCAATTAGAATGCTTCACATTGGAATGTACGGTTTAGTTGGAAACAAAGTGTATTTTGAAAAACTTGCTCATGAGGTAAGATATCCTACTGACCAAAGAGTTTTTGCGATTGTTGAAGCAATGGAAAAAGGAGTTTCAATTGACAAAATCCACTCTGCTTCAAAAATTGATAAATGGTTCTTGTATAAAATCCTTGAAGTTGTTGAAACAAAAAAAGAAATGAAAGAATATTCTATTGATGATTTGCCTAAAGAAATTTTGGTTAAAGCAAAAAAACAAGGTTTTAGTGATAAGCAAATTTCTATGTTAATTGGAAACATTAGTGAAAATTATGTGCGTGAAAAAAGAAAATCTCTTGGAATTGTTCCTTTTGTAAAACAAATTGATACTCTTGCAGCAGAGTACCCTGCAAAAACAAATTATCTTTACTTAACTTATAATGGAGTAAGTGATGATGTTACTTTTGAAGGTGAAAAGAAAGTAATTGTTCTTGGTTCTGGTGCTTACAAAATCGGTTCAAGTGTTGAATTTGATTTTTGTTGTGTTTCCTGCATTAAGCAGCTAAAAAAACTTGGTTATGAAACATTAATGATTAATTTTAATCCCGAAACCGTTTCAACTGATTATGATGAATGCGATAAACTTTATTTTGATGAATTGTCTTTTGAAGTGGTTAGTGATATTTATGAAAAAGAAAATCCTCTTGGATTAATTGTTTCAATGGGTGGACAAATACCAAATAATCTTGCAGTTCGCTGTGGAAAAATGGGTTTTAATGTTCTTGGAACAACTCCTGACAAAATTGATACTGCTGAAAACAGAAATAGGTTTAGTTCTCTTTGTGATTCATTAGATGTTCCTCAACCTGATTGGAGTGAATTAACTACTGTTGAAGATGCAAAAAAATTTACTGAAAAAGTAGGGTTTCCGGTTCTTGTAAGACCTTCTTATGTTCTTAGTGGTTCAGCAATGGCAGTTGCTTTTACTGAAGAGGAACTTGAAACTTATTTAGAAACAGCAACTTCTCTTAACAAAGAATATCCTGTTGTTATTAGTAAATTTATTTTAAATGCAAAAGAAGTTGAAATTGATGCAATTGCTGATAAGGGAAAAATTGTTGTATTAGCAGTAACTGAACACATTGAAAATGCAGGTGTTCATTCTGGAGACGCAACAATGGTTTTGCCTCCTCAAAAAACTTATTTAGCAACAGTTTCTAAAATGCAGAACATTGCAAAAAAAATGGCTGAGGCACTTGAAATTTCTGGTCCTTTTAATATTCAGTTTATTGCAAAGGATAATGAAGTAAAAGTAATCGAAGTTAATCTTAGAGCTTCTCGTTCAATGCCTTTTGTTTCTAAAGTAACTGGAACAAATTTTATTGGGCTTGCGACGAGAGCAATAATGGGAGAAGAAATAACTAAAACTCAACACTCGTTTTTGGAGTTGGATCATGTTGGAGTAAAAGCACCTCAATTTTCTTTTTCTCGACTTAAAGGTGCTGACCCTGTTTCAGGCGTAGAAATGGCGTCTACTGGAGAAGTTGCTTGTATTGGTTTTGATTTTGAAGATGCTTTTTTGAAAGCACTTATTAGTACTGGTTATACTATTCCTAAAAAGAATGTTTTTGTTTCGCTTACTGGAGTAGTTAATAAAGAAAAACTTTTACCTGAAATAAAAGCACTTGAAGGTGCTGGTTTTACTATTTTTGCAACAGAACACACTCATGAATTTTTACAAAAAGAAAAAGTTAATAGTAAATTAATTTGTAAGTTGCATGAACAAAAAGAACCAAATGTATTAACTTGTTTTCAAAATGAAGAAGTTGAATTATTAATAATGATTGCTGATCCATTAAAACAAATTGCAACTGATCCAAAGTATGATATTCGAAGAACTGCAATTGATTATAATGTTCCTCTTATTACTAACTTACAAATCGCAAAAGCATTTTTACACTCGATTTTAAA
>CAZHFT010000057.1:0-5391 GCA_964531875.1 uncultured archaeon
TAATCTATTAAAAACCCTCCTTAGCTTAGTAGCTAAAGCGTTCGGCTGTAGAACACCAAACTTTTTAGAAAAAAAGTTTGATCAAAAAACCCCATTATAAGGGAGCAAAAAATAATCGTTTGTGCGGTTACCGAAAGATCCCCAGTGCAAATCCGGGAGGAGGGATACTATATACTACTTTTAGATTTAAATCAATAATAAATAGTATTTTAAATTGAAAAAACAATAAATAACTACTTTTTAAGGGAGGGATTAAATTGAAAAAAACAATATTGGTACTACTTATTTTAGCATTTACCCTAAGTGGTTGTACTCAGTCAAGTGGTCCAGAAGGAACTACTGAAACATATAACGCAGGAGATACTATTACAGAACTCATCGGCGCAGGAGAATATGCAGGACAAGAAATGACAGTCAAAGTTGTAAAGATTGACAGTCTTAATTCAGCTACATTCCAACTGTACGACGAAACAGAAAAATTAGTTAGAACTCTAACCATTGGTCCAGGAAAAGGCGACATTAACTTCACAATGAAAGAACTTGGCACTATGGTTTATGTAACTAATTATGGCAAAGATTTTGTAGAAGTTACTATAAATAGGTGATGAAAATCACCTTTTTCTTTTTTTACTTAATTTTTAAACTAAATTAATACAAATCAAAAAAAAAGGAGTTTATTTTTTTAAAATTCAAAAGGTAAACGCTTTTATACTAAAAAATAAGTATTAGTCTAAGACTTTTTATACAAAAGGAGGCGTATAACAAATGGCAATAGAAATAGAAACAGCAAGCCAATTGGTTTTAGAACCAATTAACGCATTGTGGAATTCTTTTATCCTGTACTTACCAGGACTCATTGGAGCACTAGTATTACTAATAATTGGATACATAATCGGGCATGTTGTCGGAAAAATAATCATAAAACTATTAACCACGCTTAAAATTGATGCGTGGATTAAAAAATTCGTTAATTCAAACGCAATAGCAGGAATAACAATTTCCAAACTAAGTGGAGAATTAGTAAAATGGTGGATATTTATTGCATTCCTTGCATCAGCTTCACAAATAGTAGAACTCGATGTAATCGCAATTCTATTATTCAACTTAGCTGAATGGGCTCCACACTTAATCGTAGCAGTAATCATAATGGCTACCGGTTTAATCGCAGCAGATTATGCCGCAAAAGAAATATCTAATGCAAAAAAATTCAAGTATTCTAATGCACTAGGAGTAGGAGTAAAACTTTTTGTAACCGTTTTCTTCGCACTTTATGCACTAAGAGAAATTGGCTTGAATATTGTGTTAGCTGAAACAACATTACTAATGTTAATTGGTGGAATTGTTTTAGCACTCGCAATAGGATTTGGATTAGGTCTAAAAGTACACGCTGAACAAATAATCGGCGACATTAGAAAAGAAATAAAATAATTATTATCAAATCCCCCCTAACAGGGGGATAAATTCTTTTTTTCAAAAACTCTTTTCTCTCTTTTTCTGAAAACCCCTAACAAAAAAGGAAGAAATATATATAGAATGGCATTATATTTTTCTTATGAGACAACGTATACTCGTTCTAGCAATTTTTTCAATAATTAGTTTAATTTTGTTAAGTGGTTGTGCTGAACAATCGTCAAACAATAATACTCAAGCAAGACCATATTTGCAAATTTATAAAAGCAAAGCAGATTACACAAACCAGATGAGTATTATACTTGACGAAAACTTCAATGTTGGATTATACCCTGCTTTACCGAATCCTACTGAAGTGAAAGAAAAAGATGGATATTATTACGCTCATGGTCCAAAAATTTCACTAAATTATTTAGTTGTATTAGATTTAACTATTGAGGAATGGGAAAATATGGAAGGAAAATATTCCGCAAATGATTTTAAGGAAATGATTCTTGAAATGCACCCACTAGAAGAAGCATATTTTTGCGATTTAGATTTAGGCTTAAAACCTGTTACACAGCAAGATGAAGAAGCTATAATCCAAAGCATTTCTGCGGGGGAAATCCCAATAGAATGTGAAGAAATAAAATTTACCTCAAGATTAGGCGAACGCGAATAAATCAACAGGAGTTACCTCCATTAGCTTTCAAATGAAAATACTTATTTTTTCAAAAATTCTTTACGTTCTTTTTCATTAAATTTTTCAATTGAATAACGGAGCATTGTTCGGGGCATTTTTGATTTATGATTTTCAAGGAATTCAACAAGAAGTTTTTTATTCCGCTTTCCTGCTTCACGAAGCATCCACCCAACAGCCTTGTGAATTAAATCCTGCCCATCACCTAAAAGTTTTTTAGACAAACTAAAAGTTTCTTGGACACTATTCTTTTTTATAAAAGTAAAAGTAGATACTATTGAAATTCTTCTTTCCCATAAATCATTTGATTTTGCAAACTTGTAAAGTAACTCTTTGGGTTTATTAAATAAATATTCTCCAACAATTTTTGGAGCACTTAAATCAACCAAATCCCAATTATTCACATACTTAATATTTTTTAAATAAAAATCAAAAATTTGTTTTTGTTCGACTTTGTTTGCTTTGCCAAACTTTTCAACAAGAACTAATAACGCACACAATCTTTCCTCGTGAAATTTTGAAGAAAGCGATTTTTTTAATTCACTCAATTTTAAATCAAGAAATTTCTTTGCAACCTTTCTTGTATCGGGAACAGTAACTCCAATAAAAATATCGCCTTCGCCATATTCCCCTTTGCCTGTTTTAAAAAACCAAGCATTTGATTCGGCTCTTTTCTTAGTAGCTACTTTTTTTAGTTCGGATTGGATTGAAAACATATCACTTATTTTAATAGATGCCAAATAAGTCTCCATTAACTTAGAAAATTGTAGTCCTGTTGCATACGCTTCGCAAAGAAATTGTTCTTCTCTAAGGCCAGGGTGATTTTTCATATTTACTTCCATATTAATTTCTTTTTTATATGCTGATTCTACTAAAATTTTTGCTAATTCATTCCAATCAATTGTTCCTGAAAAAAGAAGTTTATGCTGATCAGTTTCCCCATCATTATCATGAAGATGGATAGAAATTAAACGATCTTTTAACTCTTTAAGTACATTTATTCCATTTCCAAGATTTCCATGTCCTGAATCATAACAAAAACCAAGAAAATCTGAATCATATTCAGATAGAAGTTTTTTTATTTCATTACAATCTTTATCATCATGATTATTTTCTAAAGCAATTCTAACCTTATGTTTTTTTGCATATGGCTTTAATTCATTTAATGATTTGTACAATATATTCCAGTATTCTTGTTTTTCAGATTCATTAATTGGCTCAAGCTTAATATGGCAAACTATTACTTCAGAGGATAATTTATTTGCCATAAATATTCTATTTTTAACAAGTTCTACACCGGCGATTCTAATAGATTCATTCATAGAAAGCCAATTATTTCCTTTTCCTTCTGACGCGTGTAAATCTAATACTTTAAGATTATATTTTCTTAATAACTTAATTATATTTTTTATTTCTAACTCAGAATAAATATAATCCGTATTCCATTCATGGCACCAAAAAATGTGTTTAAATCCCGCTTCAGATATCTTTTTAAAATAGGGCTCAGGATTTTCAGTATCTTTAAAATAATCAGTATTAATTGCTAATTCTAACATATTAGTATACACTAATTATTAATTTAAGAATTTTGCGGTATCTTATTTTTTAATAATAGTCAATCCGGCAACTAATCCGCCGAGTAAAGCAGTTCCGAATTGAAGAATTCCCATTGGTACAAGGAATATTTCTGGCACAATTGAAAAAGAAACAAGCAAAAAAGTAAATAAAAAAATTGTTGTTGCTTTTATTAAAGAAGAAGCAAAAACACTCAAAGCAAAATTTAGATTATTAATCACTTTTAATTTTTTAATTAAAAAAACATAAACTGTATTTCCTAACCAAATAAATGGAGTTAAATAAACTAAAAATAAAGAAAATGAACCAAAAATAAAACCCGAAGCAAGTGCTCCAATTACGGGCAATAAAATAATTGGAAGTGATTTTTTAAATGTTAAATGTAAAGCAGAAATCGCAAGTAGCGTATTAACTAAAGTGCCAACAAAGAGTTGATTTGGAAAAGTGTTTGCATGTCCAAAAATAATAGGTAAAAGAAAAATGGCAATTGAAAGAGTATATACTCCTAAATTTTCAGAGTTAAACAAATTCTTATATCTTGCATTTAAATTATTTGAAAACAAATACTTAAAATCCATATTAAGAAGATAGAATACATATAATATAAATATTACGAATCCCTTATTTTGTTGATTAAAAATGACTACAATTGAAGAAGTTATTAAAGCACTTGATGAAAACAAAGTACAGGTAGTATGTCAAGTTGCTCCAGCATTAAGAGTATCAATAGGAGAAGAATTCGGGTACGCCCCAGGAACAATTCTTACAAAAAAGCTAGTTGGTGCACTAAAAGAAGCGGGTTTTGACAGGGTATTTGATACTTCTACTGCGGCAGATGTGGTTACTGCCGAAGAGGGTACCGAGTTCCTTAAAAGACTACGAACAGGCGAATGTTTACCTTTATTTACTTCCTGTTGCCCTGCATCAATTCTTTACGTAGAAAATAATTTTCCACACTACGTTGACCATTTTTGCACAGTAAAAAGTCCACAACAAACAATGGGTTCATTAATAAAAACTTATTATGCAAGAGCACTTGGATTAAAACAAAAAGACCTTTATTCGGTTTCAATAATGCCTTGCGTAGTAAAAAAACTTGAAGCAAAAAGACCAGAAATGGAGTTTGATGGAATAAGGCATGTTGATGCAGTATTAACAACAAGGGATATTGCAAAACTTTTGAAAGACCGAGGAATAGATTTAAAAAAATCAAAAGAAACTGAATTTGATAGTCTTTTAGGTGATGCTTCAGGAGCAGGACAATTATTTGGAGTAACAGGAGGAGTATGTGAAGCACTACTTAGATTTGTTTCTTACAAACTTGAACCAAAAAAGAAAAGAATTGATTTTAAAGAAATAAGAGGAAATAAAGGATTCCGAGAAAAAGAAATAACAATAAAAGGGAAAAAATATAAAGTAGCAATTGTTCATGGACTTCATAATCTTAAAGATTTATTGAGTAATGAAAAAAAATTCGAAAAATATCATGTAATTGAATTAATGGTTTGTCCAAGTGGTTGTATTGGAGGCGGAGGTCAACCAATTTCAACACCAGAAATAAGAGAAGCAAGAAGAAAAGCACTAATTAAAGTTGATGCAAAAGAAAAAGAAAGACTTTGTGTGGATAATCCTGAATTTAAAAAACTGTACAAAGATTATCTTGGTGCGCCTGGTTCAAGAACTGCAGTTTCATTATTGCACACTCAAAGAATTTGTTTGAAATGCAA
>CAZHFT010000058.1:0-5271 GCA_964531875.1 uncultured archaeon
ATTTTTGGCAAAGGTAACTCTGCAGAAGATAAATCCAATAAAGGAATACTAAATGTTCTTTTTGAAGAACCAATAAAACTAAGATTTAATTTTGAATTATCAGTTGAAACAGTTAATCCAAGAGAATCACTTGATTTTGCACGAGAGATAACTTGATTTAAATAATTTAAGTCCACTCCGATTTTTATTTTGTCTTTAACTTCAAATTTTTTAAATGCTGTTTTGGGTAAAATAAAATCAATAAGTGAAATTTGGGAAGGGTCAGTTGCCTTAAGACTTAACCCTGCTTCATCAATAATAAATTCTGCTTCATCAACAAGAACAGCAATTCCTTCAATATAACGTTTGAATAATGTAGCTTCTTCAAATAATAATTCCATTTTTGAACCCCTCTTGAACTAATTAAATTGGCAAATCAATTTAAACCATTCACCCAAAAATAATTCGAGGAATGTCATCAAAAAATAACAACTTAACTTGGCCAATAAAGGGAATGTGAAATAGATATTTGCCTTTAATGGAGTCCTCAAGAATAGGTACTGAATTAATACAAGTAAACCTGCTTGGTGCACCTCTACAATCTTGATCTATTCGAGTATTATTATCTCCTAAAGTTATTACAAAATCGCCATCAGGAGCAACAACTTTTAGTACTGCTCGATGAATAATGTCTCTTGTTTGCAGGTCAGAATAATAAACCACTATTGGGCCTTGTTCATCAAATTCGAATTCTTTTTCGCCAATTTTTATTGACGCCTGACGAAGTACATCTAAAGAATTTTTTCTTGAACCAATCACTGCATACTCTGAAAGTAACTTATCTTTAATAGGAAAATCAACAATTGCTTCTTTCATGATTAAAGTATTTGCAGCAGTCAAAACAACTACATCTCCACGGTAGAGAAAAGGTTCCATTGACCCAGAAAATACTATTACTAAAGGAGAATTTGTCCCTAATAAAAAAGAAAGAATAAAATAATACAAAATAAATGCAAAAATAAATGCAAATAAAATATAAATTGCAAGAGTAACGCGTTCTTCTTTTTCAAAAAAGAAAAGATAAACATAAAGCAAAAAAACAGAGAATAATAAAACAGGAGTGTAACCAAAAACACTCATAACAAGAAAACTCAAAATTAAAAAACTAATTAAAAAAACAATTAATTGCATTGATTCATTCAATTTTTTTACTTTAGGAAGAATGAACAAATCAACATAAGTAAAGGGGTCAAGCCACTTCATTTTTTCTTTCAATTTTTCAAACATTTAAAAACCAAATAAAAAAAAATATTTAATTTTACTTAAATACTTTTTTTATTTTTGAAATAAAATCTTCCAAATCAGAATCGATATCTTTAACTGCTTCTTCAAGAACTTTTTTAGGAGTTTTTCCTTTGGTTTTTAAAACAAACTTTGCTTTATTGTCCATGGGATGTTCAAGAACATAAGAAACAAATTCTACATCTTTTCGTTCAAGAAGTTTTTGTTTTAATAGATTAGGGAAAGTGTGTCTTTCTCCATCTATAAAAAATTCCGCATAATCTTTTTCGTTTTTTAAAGTTTCGATTTTCATAAATTCACCTCAAAATATAGTTTGTTGAAATTTTTCTTTCTTCGGTTGCACCAGTAACAGTATCTCTAAGTTTTCCATTTATTAAAACAAGAGGAGTTCGTGATTTTACTCCAAATGCTTTTATTACTCCAAGCTCAGGCGCTTTAGTTTCTAAATCAATCCCGTAAGGAAAAACTTGAAAAACTCTCGCTTTAATTATATCTCCGACTTTATAAAAATCACTTGCTTCTTTTACAAACCCATTCATAATATTAAAAATAGGTAAAGCCGCCATAGAATTAGAAACCACTAATTCATTCTTTTCTCCGCCACTAATGATTCCTACAAGAACTGATTTTCGTTTAACTGAATTAACTCTTGCGATAACAATATCGCCTCGCTTAATAACATTTACTTCTTTTGATGCGTTTTTAACAAGTACTTCATGATTTTCAGAATCAAATTCTTTAATCCCTACACTAGTTGAATAAACATTACCTTCATCATCTTCATATGCATTTTTTCCAGCCATGAACTCTTCTTCATAAGCAAGAAAAGTGCCGGGAAATACAGTTTCTTCTTTTTGCAAAAAATATTCCTCCTAAAAAAATCAGAGTAGTATAATACAGCTCTTATTAATCTTCGTATGAATAAATTCCTCTTTAGAAATTTATATAAACCACTACGTTGCTAATCATCTAAATGGTTTTAGAATCTCTTTTTAGCGAAAAAAACATAGAAAAACACCCAATTTTTCTGTTTTTTATGGCATTTCTAGTAACTTCAATAGGATTATTTGTTTCAGCTAAGACCTTTCCTGAAAGTAGCTCTGTTCTTACAATTGCATTTGTGGCCATAGCATTCATGCCAATAATGCACGCCTTATTTTTAAAAGAAGAAAAACAAGAAATAACCGAAAAAGATATGCCTTTCTCATTTATTTCAACACACTTCAATGTTATTCATATTTATTCCTGGATTTTTATAGGAATGATTTTTGCATTTAGTTTTTGGGTAGTTGTTTTACCTGAAACATCGGATTCTTGTGAAGGAATAACTTGTTTGTTTCCACTAAAATCAGAAGCATTTTCAGAACAAACAAAAGTACACTACCAATTAACAGGAAAAGTAACTGGAGGAAAAGAATGCTTTGCATCCGAAACCAAAAACTTTGGCTCTTGTTTTGAACTAATCTTTCTGAACAATTTTTGGGTAATGATTCTTGCAATAATATTTTCATTTATTTGGGGAGCAGGCGCGATTTTCTTATTAGGTTGGAATGCATCAGTAATAGGAATATTTATTGGATTAGAAATAACTTCCAAAAGCATGGAATCAGGACTTGTAAGAGCAATAAGTTACTTACCCCACGGGATTCCTGAAATACTCGCCTACTTCATAGCAGCAATAGCAGGAGGAATAATTTCTACAACAATTTCAAAAAAGAAATTTTTGCCTCATGAATTACGAATTGTATTCATTGATACAGTATTATTACTATTACTTGCAACAATAACTCTCTTCATTGGAGCATTCATAGAAACAGCTGCAATATTTAACTACATGGAAATAGCAATGGCAGGAATAATTGCCTTTGCAATACTATACTTTATACTTTACATTCCTCAGTTAGATACAAAATAAGAAAAATTAGAAACAAAAAATAACTCACTTCTTTTTCTTAACAAGTTCTTTAATCAAAGGACTATACTTTTTTAACAATCCTTCAATATCAGTATTAGACATGTCGCCTTTAGAAAGAGAACTTGCCAACTTAGTTAACTCCATTGGAAAAATGAACTTGGTACTTTTTCCTTCCCCAAGTTTTTCAAGTGCTTTAATGTAATAATACGCAAGTGCTTTATCATTTAAAGTTTCAGCTGCAGCTTTAACTGCTTCAATTTCTGCCTGATGCGCTTTTGCAGATTCCATTCTAGAAAGTTTTCTTTGAACTGCTGCTTTTTGTTCATGCATAGCCTGAATAACTGTTTTTGGAATATTGATGTCTTTTATTGTTGCTTCTTCAACAACAACTCCCCATTTTTCTGCAAGCCGTGTTAAATCTTCCTTCAAACTTAAATTAAGGTCTTCAATTTGAGAAATTAATTCAGTAAGTTCAAGAGAACCAGCTTTATCCCTAATTAAACCAATTACAAAAAGCTTTGAAGCATTAATATAATTATCAACTTTAGTAACACTATTTATTACTGCTTCTTTATCCCCACTAATCTTCAAATAAATAACTGCATCAATAGTAACTTCAATATTATCCTGCGTAATAACATTCTGTTTAGGAATATCTATTGCTTTTGTCCTCAAATCAACATGAGTAGCAAATTCAAAAGGAGGAAAAACTAAACCCCAACCCGGACCAGCTACTCTATTAACTTTTCCAAGAGTAAACACAACCGCCCGTTCATAATCCTTTAATTGAAGAATATAATCATACTTAATAATTAAAGTAAAAAAAATCAAAATAAGTGCAATAACCCCTATATTCTCAACTATCAAAGTAGAATTATTTAAAAGAATAAAAATGATTGTAACCACTACAGCTAAAAGAATAATAAAAATGAGTTGTTTGAATCCATCATTAGCCATTAAAATCCCTAAACCAAATAATTATAGTATTTACACTACTATTATTAATAAAGAAAGTAAATCATATAAATAGGTTTCGAGTTGTTACAAAATGGAAAAAGAAGAATATTTATTAGTAATCTGTATTGACAGAGATAATGATTTAGGAAAAAAGGCAAATGTAGAAGGCCCAATTATTGGAAGAAATAATTGCATAAATGCCGCAGTACAACTTGCATTAAAAGACCCAACTGATTCAGATACAAATAGTATTTTTGGGGCAGTAAAAAAATTTGACGAAGTAAAAAAATATTCTACTGCAGAAGTCGTTGTTCTAACAGGTTATGGAAAAACAGGTTTTGAATCAGATTACAAAATAATGCAACAACTAACTATTGTACTTGAAAAATTTCCAATAACTGGATTTGTACTTGTAACAGATGGAGCAGAAGATGACCAAGTAATTCCTTTACTACAAGGAAGAGCTCCAATAATTTCAAAAGAAACAATTATTGTAAAACAAGCATCAGAAGTAGAAAGCACTTATTACACAATAAAACAAGCATTAAAAGACCCAGATTTTGCAAGAACATTCATTCTTGTACCTGGATTAATTGTTTTATTATGGGGAATACTTGCAGTATTTAATTCCGAAAAATTATTTTTCCAAAGTATGCTATTGGTAGTTGGAAGTTACTTAATTTTAAAAGGAACTGGATTAGAAGAAAAAATAGCTCAGACAATTTCAACCGTAACAAAAAGCATGTCTCTACAAAGAGTAAGCTTTCCATTTTATTTGATGACAATATTATTATTCGTCATAGGCGCATGGGCAACAATTGTAGAATTTAATTCAATTGAAAAAACCCTTTTTTTAAGAAGTTCATCAGCAATAGGACAAGTATTACTATTCCTTACATTAAGTTCAATTTCATTTTTAGTTGGAAAAAGCGTTGATGCAATACAACTAAAAAAAGCATATTACCTAAGAAAATATTTTGTTTCGGGTGCAGCAGTATTCATTATTTGGTTTATACTTGATGCAAGCAGACAGGTAATTGTTGGAGAACCTTACGCAGACTTAACATGGTTTGGAATAAACGTATTACTAAGTTTTGTATTTGCATTAATAACCTACA
>CAZHFT010000059.1:0-5268 GCA_964531875.1 uncultured archaeon
ATGAATTACAAAGGCGTTCTTGAAACGTTAAAAGAATTTAATGCTAAAGGAGTTCTTGTTTGTGAATCTCCTGACAGCGAAACTGATGCTAAATTATTGAAGAAGTATTATGATAAACTTTAATTTAATGAAACTAAATTATAGTAATTAGTTATTAAAAAAAATGTTTTATTTTAAAAAAATAGTTAAGAAAATGAATGCATTTAGCATTCACTCTTCTTTTTTAATAAAAATACAAGGTACTGGACAAGCGTCTGCAGCTTCTTGGTTTGCTCCAAGATTTGCTTCTTCAAATATTTTATATTCTGTTTCTGAGCCATCTTGTTTTTGTGCTTCTTTTAGTTTGCTTTTATCTCCATCCATTTCCCAATGCTCTGGGTCAATTGCAGCACATGCTCCACAACCAATACAAAGGTCTTTTTGATGTTCTACTCTTATTTTTGCCATTATTATCAATCCTCCGCTTATTCCTTATTCACAATTGATTTAAGTTATTTTAAAGCTTTGCAAAAAACAAATTTATTATATACTCCATAGATTATTGTTTAAAGTATGAAATTAGTACTTATTTTGATTATTTTTTCTCTTTTGCCTTTTGCAGTTGCAGATGTTAAAAGTAATGTTTCTCAGGCAACTACTGCCTTTGAAAACTCTGATTTGGAAACTGCTTCTTCTTCAATTATATCTATTTTTGATTGGAATTTAATAACAAGAATTTCTGCTGTTCTTTTAGGAGTAGTAATTATTTGTTTAATTGTTTTGAGGTTAATGAATTTGATAACTAAGCCTAGAATTAATCGTAAAAAAGCAAAAAAAGAAAAAGAAGATTCTGAATTTAAAAAAATTTTTTCAAAACAAGAACAAATTCTTGAAAGTTTAAAAAACAAACTTGGAAAATAATAATTATTAGTTACTGATTTTTTGAAATATTTAAGTAATAAATGTGTATAAAAAATAGTTTGCATCATTAATTTTATTGCTCAGGGAATGACGAGCTTATGATTAAGCTGACCTCAAGGGGGATGCTGATAGATGGGCGAACCGACTCTGAGCAACTGTAAAATATTAAATTAAAGCCTCCTCAAATTTCCTGTTTTTTTAATAATAATTCCTAAAAACCCTCAAAATAGCTTAAAAATGGGGTTTTTTGTGGTATTTCTTTATAAAGGTTTTTTTGTTGATTTAATTAGATTTCCGATTTTTGGGAACATATGGAGGTGTAATTAATGGGAGATTCATTAGTAGTAGGATCAAAAGTTAAAGACGCAATCAAAGCACAAGGATGTAATACAGCTGGAGACGCAGTTGACGCTCTTAGCGCAATTGTTGCAGGCTTAATTGCTAAAGGTGCTGAGAGAGCAAAAGCTAACGGTAGAAAAACTGTTAGAGGCCTTGACTTTTAAAATTGAAGGAATTTTTTCCTTCAATTCTATTTTTTTTTAAATATTTCATTTTTTTTTTATTTTTCTAATCTTTCAATAAGTGAATGTTGAAGTGAACTAGGCATTGTGTGCCATAAATCTGAAATGTAATTTGTGTAATTTGAGTTCCATTCTCCTGCATCAAATAGCCTTTGAAGTTCTTCAGCTCTTTGTCGCGGTGTAAATTTCCCATGCTTTACTAAAAGCACTTCATCGGTTAGACTTGCAGCATTTTCTTCAATTACCTTAGTTTTTACTTCAAGAATTTCACGAGTTAACACGCCATCGTACTCAAGTGTAGTTAGTGTCTGAATTTCTTTATTTATATTTTGTGAACATTCTCCTGCATGTCCTTTTTTACGCACTTCATTTTTTTTAATCCGTTTCCAATGGTTCATTCGTTTTTTGTAAGTTTCTGTTGGAATTGCTCTTCCCATTTGAATAACTTTGTTATGGAATGCTTCGACAGCAAGTGGTTGTTTAATTTGAATTAAATGGTGAGTTGGATTTATTTTATGTTGTTTTTTCCTGCCGCCCCCACTTCCAGCGCCCGCGGCTTTACTTGGAGATAGCCTTCTTATGGCTCCAGTAAAAATTCTTTTCAACATACAAGAAGTAATCTGATGGATAATTTAAATCTTTCTCGTTTCAATGCAATTCAATTAGTTTTTTCGAACTCTTAGACAAAACTCTGTAGCCACGAGCTTTAACTAGTATATCATCTTCAATTCTGATTCCCAGAACGCGGGGAATGTAAACTCCAGGTTCAATAGTGATGATGTCTCCTTTTTTCAAAATCGCGTCTTTTTTACTTATTCTTGGATTTGAATGTACCTTTTTTCCTAATCCATGCCCTAATCCATGTCCAAAATATAATGCGTAAGCTCCAAGGCTTTTTTTAGCAAATAAATAAAGCTCTTTTGCGTTTATTTTTGCTTTTATTTTTTTAATCGCTTTTTCGTTTGTTTTTTTTACAATTGAATAAATTCTTTTTTCTGTTTTGCTTGCTTTTCCAAAGTAAATTGTTCTCGTCATGTCTCCGCAGTATTCATTCACTTTCACTCCAAAGTCAATTACACAAAAACCTTTTCGTAATTTTTTAGTGGTTGGTTTGTGGTGCCAATTAACTGCGTTTGTTCCTGATGCAACAATGGTTGGAAAACTTTTTTTTGCATCAGCTTTCCAAATTTCACGATTAATAAAATTTGCGATTTGTTTTTCTGTTGTAAATTCTTTTTGCTTTAATTTTTTAATTAGTTTTTCAAAAATAGAGTCCGCAAGTTCACATGCTTTTTTTATGCTTGTGAGTTTTTTATTGCTCATGGAGTAATCCTTTCTACTTGATAATAATTTATTTCGTTTTCAGAATCAACTACTGCATTTAGTAATTTTGTTTTTAGGTTTCCTGCTAATCTAATCATTCTACTAAATTCTATAAAATTACACTTGTCTTGTTGGGTTGTTACATTAATGCACCATTGGGAGTGTGCTTCTCCTGGTTTTTTTCCTCTGGGGTATACTCTAAAATCAAATCCAAATTTGAAACCTGTTTTTACCACAAAGCCTCTATCTCTCATATCTCTGAATACTTGTAGTTTAGTATAAAAGTTTTTAATTTTTTTAGTGCAATAAATTAGTAATTCTTCTTCAGTTATATTTTTTCCTGTTTTTGGATTAGTGATTTTTATTTTTTGTTTTTCTAATAAATAAGTTGCTTCAAATAAATCAAGTGTTAGTTCGTTTCCTTTTGCTTCTCCAAATCCTCTTTGTTTGAGAGTGTCTCCTAGTTTCTTATCTCGTAACGGAACTTTGTCATCTACTAAAATTGCCATTTTTTTTCAAATCCTATTGTTATTAATACTAGTAATCTAATTAATTTAAAAGGTGTTTTTTAATGGTTAAAAAGATTGATCCTTGGGGTTCTTTAAAAGTTACTGATTATGAGCATGTGTTTAAGCAATTTGGTTTGAAACATTTGCCTGAAGAGAGTAAATTAGATAATTTTTTGTTTGATAGAAAAGTAATTATTGCGCATAGAGATTTTGAAAAAGTTGCTAAAAGAATTAAAGCAAAAAAACCTTTCATTAATATTACTGGGATTGCTGCTTCTGGCGGGTATCATCTTGGTCACAAAGTTGATATTGATTTGTTTAGGTTTTTCAAAAAAAAAGGAGCTAATAATTATTTCGCGGTTTCTGATTTGGACGCATTTTTAAGTAGACCCGATTCAAAAATTCCTAATTTAATTACTGCTAAAAAAATTGCAGTAAAAAATGTTGCAGATTTGCTTGCACTTGGATTGAGTAAAAATGATGTTTATGTTCAATCTAATAAAAAAAAGAGGTATTATGAGTTTGCTTTTGAGTTAAGTAAAAAAATTACTAAAAATACTTTTGAAGCAGTTTATGGTCATGTTGATTTGGGAAAAGTTGCTTCAAATTTTTTGCAGTATGCTGATATTATGCATGGTCAACTTGAAGAGTTTGATGGAGTAATGCCTTCGGTTACTGGAATCGGGCTTGATCAGGATCCTCATGCAAGACTTACTCGAGATATTGCTAAGCGTTTACCTTACAATTTTGAAGTTCCAAGTTTTATTTATTTTAAACATCAAAGTGGTTTACAACCAGGCGCTAAGATGAGTGCGTCTCATCCTGAAACAGCGATTTTTCTTGATGATGATTTGAAAATTGTCGAGAAAAAAATTAAGCGTGCTTTTTCTGGTGGGCAACCTACTATTGAAGAGCATAGAGAAAAAGGAGGAAACATTGAAATCGATCTTGTTTTTGAAATGCTTAAATTTCATTATCCTGACACTAAAGAACTTGAAAGAATTGGCGAAGAATTTTCTTCTGGAGAATTGCTTGCATCTGAATTAAAACAATTCGCAATTGATTTTTTTGTTCCTTTACTCAAAGAGCATCAAAAGAAATCAAAAGCAAATCTTGTGATTGCAAAAAAAATTGTTTTTGATTAAATAACTTCAACATCAATTTTTTCTTTTTTTAATTTTTTAACTAGTTCTTCAAATAATTGATTTTCTTGTTTTTTTAAAATTACTTTGTCTACTTTTTTTATTAGGGCAATGTTCATTATTTTATTGAATGTATTTCCCCATTCAAGAATATCTTCGCATTTTTTTCGTTTTTTTCCAATAATTATTTTTATTTCTTCGATGGTAGTTCTTGCTGAATGAATATGTGATGTTGTAAAACCAAAATCTTCTTTTGATTCGGTGTCCACGACAATTAACAAAATGACTTCTCTTGTTCCTTTGAGTGCTTTTTCTAAAAATTCTTCGTTATTTTCTTTTTCCGATAAAATAGGGAGTAAAATACTGTTCATAAAATCACTCGATGTATTGATAAATCTCCTTTCTTTTTTCTAGTATTTGTCCGTCTTCTTTAAGAAATTCGATTGCCACTTGGATTCCGCTTTTTGTGAATCCTATTTTTTCACTTAATTGTTCAAGCGTAAGATTTTTTGAGATTTTGAATTCTAAAATAATTTTTTCTTGAAGTATTTTAAGTAATTCATCAGTAATTATAAAAAATTCTCCAGTAAATGCTCTTGTTCCCTTTATTGTTCCGTCTTTAATTTCTTTTTCAAATTTATTGCTTAACATTTTTGCACGTTCTTCATTTTTTACAATTAAAAAACCATCTTTTTTTAGGGTATATTCTGGAAAAGGCTTTTCTGCATTTTCAAATTTGATTAATGTAGGATTTGTTTCTCGGTATATTGCTTTTTTGTAGGATTTATTTAATTTGAATTTTTCTATTTTTTTTGAAGAAAGCATTTCTTCAAATATTTTCATTTCATTAGGTAATAATTTTTATTCAAAATT
>CAZHFT010000060.1:0-5189 GCA_964531875.1 uncultured archaeon
TTTCGAATTGTTAAGGCATGCTAAAAGAAAAGGAATTAAATTAATTGCTTTTTGCATGGGTAGAATGGGAAGAGATTCCCGAATACTTTCAATGCCTTTAGGTAGTTTTATTACATTTGCTTCATTAGAAGAAGGAAAAGAAAGTGCAGACGGACAAATTTCAATAGAAGAATTAAAAAAAATTTATTCAGGATTAAGAATGATGTTTTAATGGGTGAATGAATGTTGATTAATGCTAAAACAAAAATTTATTGTATTGTGGGAAATCCAACTAAACATTCATTATCTCCAGTAATGCATAATGCAGGATTTGATGCACTTAAACTTAATTCAGTTTACATTGCATTTGAACCTAAAAATATCGGAAAAACGATTAATTGTTTTAAAGAACTTGGGATTAGTGGATTCAATGTTACTAGTCCATTTAAAGAAGAAATAATGCGTTACCTGGATAGAATTGATTCTACTGCAAAAGCAATTGGTTCAGTTAATACTGTTGTAAATGAAAATGGATTATTTATTGGATATAACACTGATGGCCAAGGCGCAATTAATGCATTAAAGGAAAAAATCGAAATTAAAGGAAAAAAAGTTTTATTAGTTGGTGCGGGTGGTGCTGCAAAAGCAATTGCATTTTATTTACGAAAAGAACAGGCAATAACAACAATTATTTCAAAATCAGGAACAAGCGCGGTAAAACTTGCAGGAATGACTGGTGCAAAAAGCACATCACTTAATTCATTAAAAGATTTAAAAGAATTTGAAGTGATGATTAATGCGTCTCCAATAGGAATGGATTCAAACACAACACCAATAAAACAAGAACTGCTACATAATAATCTTATGGTGTTTGACTTAGTTTATTCCCCTATTAAAACACGTTTATTAAAAGAAGCTGAAAAAAAAGGTTGTAAAACAATTTCAGGAGTAGAAATGCTTCTTGAACAGGGGTATGAATGTTTCAAATTATTTACTAATAAAAATCCCGCTAAAAGAGAAATGAAAAATGCAGTAGTACGGGAGTTGTGATTTAATATGACTGGAAATGAATTTGGAAAAAATTTCAAAATAATTACTTTTGGAGAAAGCCACGGCAAAGGAGTTGGTGTGGTTATTGATGGAGTCAAAGCAGGTTTGAAAATTTCTAAAAAAGATATTCAAAAAGAACTTGATAGAAGAAAACCAGGCCAATCAAAGATAACGACTCAAAGAAAAGAAAGCGACTCTGTTGAAATCCTCTCGGGTGTTTTTGAGGGAAAAACAATTGGTACGCCAATATGCCTACTTGTACGAAACAAAGAGTATCGCTCAAAAGATTATTCTTCAATAAAAAATTTATTTAGGCCTGGGCATGCAGGTTATACTTATTTCAAAAAATTTGGAAGACGAGATTATCGTGGTGGAGGCAGGGCTTCAGGAAGAGAAACAATTGGAAGAGTTTCTGCAGGCACGCTCGCGAAAAAATCGCTCGCGAAAAAGAAAATCAAAATTATTGGTTATGTGAAAGAAATTGCTGGAATTAAAGCAAAAAAAATTGATTTCAAAGAAATTGAAAAAAATTCAGTTAGATGTCCAGATAAAATTGTTGCAAAAAAAATGGAAAAAGTAATTTTGAAAGCAATGAAAGAAGGAGATTCTGTTGGCGGAATTGTTGAAATTATTGTGAAAGGAGTACCTAGTGGAATTGGAGAACCTGTTTTTGAAAAACTTGACGCGGAATTGGCTAAAGCACTAATGAGTATTGGTGCAGTGAAAGGCGTGGAGATGGGCGCAGGTTTTGATGTCGCAAAAATGAAAGGTTCACAATGCAATGATGAAATTCGTTCTGTTAAAGGAAAAGTTAAGTTTTTATCTAATAATTCAGGAGGAATTCTCGGAGGAATTTCTAACGGGGAAGATATTATTTTAAGAATTGCTGTGAAACCAACTCCTTCAATTGGTAAAAAACAAAAAACAATCAGTGAAGAAATGAAGAATTCATTCATTTCCACCAAAGGAAGACATGACCCTTGCATTTGTCCAAGAATAGTTCCTGTAGCAGAAGCAATGGTTGCTCTTGTTTTGCAGGATTTTCTCGCAAGAAAATAAGTTTTAAAAACTGATTAGCTCTTAATTAATTTATGAAAGACTGGGATGCAATATATCGTGAAAGAGGAATGGTTCAAAAAAACCCTTCAGAACAAGCAATAGAAGCAATAAAATTTTTTAAAGAAAAAAACTTAAAAAAAATTCTTGATTTAGGTTGTGGCACAGGAAGACATACTGAGCTATTAACAAAAGAAAATTTTGAAGTATTTGGTTGCGATAATTCTAAATCCGCTTTAGATTTTATTAAAGAAAAAATACCCCTTGCTAAAGTTGAATTAGGGGACATGGTTGATCTCCCATATGAAGACAATTTTTTTGACGGAATATTATGTTATCAAGTAATACAACACGGAAAAACAAAAACTGTAAAAAAAGCAATTTCTGAAATCCATAGAACTCTAAAAAAAGGAGGATATTTATTTTTAGTTGTTATATCAACTAAACATCCAAAGTTTCAAACAGGAAAAGAAATAGAACCAAATACAAAAATTAATACTGCGGATATTGATGGGGATATCCCTCATCATTTCTTTTCAAAAGAAGATATGACAGAATTTTTTAAGGATTTCAAAATAATTAACTTAACTCATTTTGAAACCAAAAGCGAGGTAGATAATTCAAAAAACTCCGCATCTTGGGTTTTATATGCTGAAAGAGTTTAACCAATTAATCAGTAAATAAGCCATTTTTACTAGGAGCCATGTAAAAAAAAATTGGGTTTTAAAAACTAACGCAACTTATTTTTTTCATGAACACTACTTTTGCACTTCATGGAAAACAAGCGATTATTCGAACAAACAGTATTAATTGGAGTCAAAAAGACAAATTAATTGAAAGCAAATTTTTCAAAGTAATGATTGAAAAATATTTAAAATCACTTAGAGCTAATGAATCGGAATTATTGAATATTTTTCCTAAAATAAATGAAAATGAACAAAATCACTTAGTGTTAAAGTTAATTAAAGCGCTTTCGAAAAATGAAAAAAACAAAGTCATTGAATCTAATCCTGAGTTGAAAGTTTTTTTTGAAGACATTTATTCTCTTGACCAATTTGTTGAAGAACTTTATAATTATTGGAGAAAATTTGAAAGATATTTGATTTATACTCCTAAAGAATCAGAAATTAATCCTACTGCGAATAAAAAACCTTACCGAATTTTTAATAGTACAATTGAAGAATTGAATCATAAAGTTAGAAGTCTTTACAGAGACATTCGCGAAAATATTACTGGAGAACACCCAATTATTTTTAGACAAATGCCTGCGGGTTGTCAGGTTGGAGTTATTGCTACAAATAAAAAAATAAAATTACCTTCAAAATACAACAATCTTGAAAAAATTCCAATTATTAGACAAGTTTTAATTGAACCTCCTTTAATAATTGACCCGCCTAATAACAAAAGAAAAGGAGAGTTTAAAGTTGTTCAATCTAATCCAATTGAAGGAATTGAATTCAATGATAAAGAGTGGCTTTGTTTTCCTGCAAAAGTAGGAGAATTAATTATTCATTTTTATTTTCATAATTTTTATACAGGATTAGGAATTTCTACTGCAAATCTTTTTGAACTTTGTACTGAAAAAGAATTAGAACAAAAACCAGATGCAATTTATGCATATGGCGTAAGTAATGAATCGCTTGAAAGTTTTGCTCCGGATAAAACAGTTTTTTTTAATGATAAAAAAAATAAATTAATGGTAGCAGCGATTCCATTAGGAGAAGAATTTGGGTATTTTGGATATGTAAAAAAAATGATTCTTACGCTTCATAATTCTATAATGATTTCAAAAGGAAGAATGCCTATTCATGGTGCAATGACAAGAATAACCCTTAAAAATGGAAAAAAAGCAAATGTAATTATCCTTGGGGATTCAGGAACTGGAAAAAGCGAGTCTCTTGAAGCATTTAGACATCTTAGTGAAGGAAATTTAAAAGATATGAAAATTGTTTTTGATGATATGGGTTCGCTTGAACTAACTCCGGAAAAAGAAGTTCTTGCATATGGAACAGAAACTGGCGCATTTGTTAGACTTGATGACCTTGACTCAGGGTATGCATTTGGTAACATTGACAGGTCTATTATAATGAGCCCTTCAAAGGTTAATGCAAGAGCAGTTTTGCCAATAACAACTCTTTACGAAGTTCTTCACGGGTGGAATATTGACTTTTTATTATATGCAAATAATTATTTAGAAATTAAAGAAACTTGTATTACTAAATTTAATTCACCTGAAGAAGCACTTTCAGTATTTAGAGAAGGAAAAAGAATGGCTAAAGGAACTACTATTGAAATTGGAATGGCAAGTGCTTATTTTGCAAATATTTTTGGACCTTCTCAATTTAAAGAAAAACATGAATTAATTGCTAAACAGTTTTTTGATGCATTATTTGAAAAAGGCGTTTATGTTGGTCAAATTAATACTCAACTTGGAATTAAAGGCATGGAAAGAAATGGCCCTCAGCTTGCTGCAAAAGAATTATTTAGGATGATTGACAAGTAGATTTACTAATAAATTTTAAAAAAAATTATTAAAAAATCAAAAATCAGTTATTGCACTTTCTGTTTTTTTATGCCACGTGTTTACAATTTCTTTTATTTTTAAACGAATTTCTTTTTTTGGTTTTGAATTATAAAAAAAGGAATAGCCCCCATGTTCAAGATTTTTTTGTCTTCGTTCTACAAGATTTTTATCTAAAAGTTTGGTTATTGCTTTTTGAATTGTTGTTCGTTCTAATTTCATTTTTTTTGATAATTGATTAGTTGTTTCAATAAATTCATTATCCACTAAAAAAAGCAAAAGATTATATTCGGTTTTGGTGAGAGTAAAAGAACATCTCACCAATTGCTCTATTTTAATGTTTTTACAAGCAAAATCAATCATATTATCTCCTCAGCATCATAAATTTTTGTTTAGCCAATCCTTAATTACATCTTCAGGAAGAGCCCCCATGAAATCAGCTACTATTTTACCGTCTTTAAACATTTTAACTGAAGGAATACTCATTACAGCATATTCAGTTGCTTTTTGAGGATTTTCCTGAACATCAAATTTAGCAAGAACAAATTTGCCTTCATATTCACTAGCAATTTTTTCTATTGTT
>CAZHFT010000061.1:0-5074 GCA_964531875.1 uncultured archaeon
TGAACAAATTGAAAAAAGTAAAAAAATACTTTACAAATATTTAGAAAATCAAAAAATTGAATTTATAAAAAGCGATACAAATTTTGTACTTATAAAATTTGGAGATCAAAAAGAAAGCGTATTTGAAGGATTGAAAAATACAAATATTTTGGTGAGGGATGTCTCAAATCAACCTATGTTAAATGGATTTCTGAGGGTGAATGTCGGAACTGTTGAACAAACCAATCTTTTTGTAAAAGAACTTGATAAAATAATCTCCAAAACGATTTTGATTTTTGATATTGATGGCGTTTTAATTGATGTTAACAACAGTTATAGAAAAGCCATCCAAGAAACCGTAAAATTCTTTTCAGGAAAAGAAATTGCTGATTCAGAAATTCAAGAAATACGAAATAAAAAAATTTTAAATAATGATTGGGAAATTACTCAAAGAATTCTTGAAAAATATAACAAAATAATCCCTATTAAAAAAGTTGTAGAAAAATTTCAAGAGTTTTATCTGGGAAAAAACTTTGAAGGATTTATAAAAAATGAAAAATTATTGATAAACAAAAACATTTTGAAAAATATTTATAAAAAATATGAATTAGCAATTTTTACAGGGCGACCAAAAAAAGAAGCAAATTTTATTTTGGATTATTTCAAAATTAAAGAATTTTTCTCAACCCTGATTTGCATGGAGGATTGTACTAAAGGAAAGCCTAATCCTGAAGGTTTGGAAAAAATTATTTCACCTTCTGTTTTTAAAAAAGCAATTTACTTTGGCGACAGTGTTGCAGATTTGGAAAGTGCAAAAAACGCAAAAATTGAAAGTGTTGGAGTAATGTCTAATCAAAAGTATTCTGTTGAAACCCAAGTTGCTTTAAAAAAAGCAGGAGCAAAAGCCATTCTAAATAGCATTAATGAAATTGAAGAGGTGTTAAAATGAGGCAGGCAAAAATAGAAAGGTCTACAAAAGAAACAAACATTACTTGTGAACTAAACATTGACAAATTCAATGAAGCTACTATTGAAACTGGCTTAGGTTTTCTTTCACATATGATTGTTACATTCGCAAAATCAGGCTCTTTTGGATTAAAACTAAACGCAAAAGGCGATTTGAAAGTCGACCAACACCACACGATTGAAGATATTGGAATAGTATTGGGTAAAACCTTCAACAAAGCTCTTGGCGACAAACAAGGAATCAATAGAGCAGGGTACTTTGTTTATCCAATGGATGATGCATTGGCAGTTGTTGCAATCGACATTAGCGGTCGGAATTACCTGCAATTTGATGCTAAATTCAAGAGAAGATTTTGTGGGGATTTAGATACTGACACAGTGGAAGATTTCTTCCAAGGATTTGCTAATGGATTACAAGGAAATGTGGTTGTCAGAATGCCATTTGGAAGAAGCGATCACCACAAACTTGAATCTATTTTCAAAGCATTCGGAAAAGCAATGGAAATGGCAGTAAAAAAAAATAAACGAGTGAAAGGAATACCAAGTACAAAAGGAGGGATAGAATGATTGCAATAATTGATTATGGAGCAGGAAATTTAAGCAGTGTAAAAAATGCTTTTGACTTTCTGGGAGTTGAATCAAAAATAACAAATAATTCAAAAGAAATTTTGACAGCTGACAGAATAGTTTTTCCTGGGGTTGGTTCTTTTGGAACAATGATGAAAAAGCTTCAAGAAAATAATTTAGAAATCCCGATCAAAAAAGCAATTTCAAATGGTGTTCCTTTCCTTGGGATATGCCTTGGAATGCAAATGCTTTTTGAAGAAAGTGAAGAAAGTCCAGGAGTTAAAGGTTTGGGTGTTTTGAAAGGCAAAGTAAAAAAATTTACTCAAGGAAAAGTACCGCAAGTAGGTTGGAATAAAGTAAAAAGCACTAAAACAAACCTGCTTGAAAACAGTTACTATTACTTTGTGAATTCGTATTATGTAAAACCTGAAGAAAATGTGATTTTGGGCAAAACAAATTATTTCAAAGAATTTGTAAGTGCAGTTCAGAAAAAAAATATTATTGGCGTACAATTTCACCCAGAAAAAAGTGGAGAAATAGGATTAAAATTTATAAAACGGTGGTTAAAATGTTGACAAAAAGAATAATTCCTTGCCTTGATGTTATGGACAACAAAGTGGTTAAGGGAAAAAAATTTGAAAACCTGCAATACGCAGGAAACCCAGTAGAGTTAGCAAAAAAATATAATAAAGAAGGAGCTGATGAATTGGTTTTCTTAGATATCACTGCATCAAAAGAAAAAAGAAAAACAATGCTTAAAACAGTAAAGCAGGTTTCAAAAGAACTATTCATTCCGCTAACTGTGGGCGGAGGAATATCAACTATTGAAGATATTAGAAATTTACTTAATGCAGGAGCAGATAAGATTTCAATTAATACTGCCGCAGTGAAAAATCCTGAACTCATTAGAGAAGCATCAAAGGAATTTGGTTCCCAATGCATTGTTGTTGCAGTAGATGCAAAAAGAAAAAATAATTCCTGGGAAGTTTTAATCAAAGGGGGTTCTGAGTTCACAGGATTAAATGCAATAGATTGGGCAAAAAAAATTGAATCTCTTGGGGCAGGAGAAATTTTATTAACTTCAATGGACAGAGATGGAACCAAAAGCGGTTATGATTTAGAATTAACCAAAATAATCTCGGAAACAGTGAATATCCCTGTAATTGCTTCTGGTGGCGCAAGTGACTTAGAAAGTATTGCAGAAGTTTTTGAAAAAGGAAAAGCAGACGCTGCTTTAGCAGCTTCAATATTCCACTATGAGAACTATAAAGTCAATGATGTAAAAAGTTACTTAAAAAAAGTTGATATAAAGGTGAGAGAATGATTATTCCGAGCATTGATTTGATGAATGGAAAAGCGGTTCAGCTAAAGCAAGGCAAAGAAATTGTTCTTGAAAGAGAGAATCCTATAGAGCTCGCTAAAAAATTCAATCTTTATGGAGAAATTGCAGTGATTGACCTTGATTCTGCACTAGGTAAAGGAAACAATATTAAATTGATTAAGGAAATTTGTAAGGTTGCTGATTGTAGAGTTGGTGGAGGAATCAGAACTATTGAAAAAGCAAGGGAGTTATTGAGGGCAGGAGCAAAAAAAATAATTATTGGAACAAAAGCAAACCCTGAGTTTCTAAAACAACTTCCAAAAGACAAAATAATTGTTGCTGTGGATACAAAGAACAATTTTGTTGTAACTGAAGGGTGGAAAAAAAACACTAAACAAAAACCAGAAAAATTAATCAAAGAACTTACACCTTACTGTTCAGAATTCTTATTCACTAACGTTGACAAAGAAGGATTACTAAAAGGAATTGATTTAAAAAAAATCAACAATCTTCAGGGCTTGACAAAAAACAAAATAACTATAGCTGGAGGGGTAACAACTATTGAAGATATTAAGACCATAGAAAAACTTGGTTTTAACTCTCAGTTAGGAATGTCAATTTACACCGGAAAAATTAATCTTAACTCTGCATTTGTTGAATTGCTTGATTTTAAAAAAAATAAAGGTTTAATTCCTACAATAACTCAAGATGACCGAAACCAAGTTCTGATGATGGCATACTCTACAAAAGAATCCCTTAACGAATCTTTTGAAAAAAAAACAGCAACTTACTGGAGCAGGTCAAGAAAAAAAAATTGGGTAAAGGGAAATACTTCTGGAAATTTTCAAAAATTAATCAAAGTCAGATATGACTGTGATAGTGACACTTTACTATTTACAGTGAAACAAAAAAATGTTGCTTGTCATTTGGGGAACTACTCCTGCTTTGGAGATAAAGAATTCAATGTAAAAGACATATTTGAAGTAATAAAATCCAGAGTAAATTTTCCGTTAAATGATTCTTACACTTCCAAAATTTCAAAAAGAGAAGAAACCATTAAAGAAAAATTACTTGAGGAAGCACAAGAAGTTGCAAATTATGAAAGTAAAGATAACCTTGTTTGGGAAATTGCCGATCTAGCTTATTTTACAATGGTTTTAATGGCAAAAAATGGAATAACAATAGACCAAGTGAAAAACGAACTCGGGGGGCGACAAAAATGAAAATAGTAAAAGCTAAAGATTTACCAAAAGATTTTTTTGATTACCAAGAAATGGATGAAATTGATACTGTAAAGCAAGTAATTTCCGCAGTGAAAAAACAAGGCGATAAAGCAATTATAGAATACACCGAAAAATTTGACAAAATTAAACTTAAAAAATTTGAAGTGACAAAAAAAGAAATTGAAAAAGCCTACCAAGAAGTGAATAAAGAAACAATTATTGCTTTGAAAAAAGCCACCATAAACATAAAGTTTTTTGCAAAAAAACAAATGAAAACAATAAAACCATTTGAAGTAAAAAACAACGGAATTATTTTGGGACAAAAAATTGTGCCAATAGAAAGAGTAGGTTGTTATGTGCCAGGAGGACTCTATCCTTTGCCTTCAACCGCGTTAATGTGTATAATCCCTGCAAAAATAGCAGGAGTAAAAGAAATTATTGTTTGTTCTCCAAAAATCAAATCCACCACTATTGTTGCTGCGGATATTGCCGGCGCTGACAGAATTTTCAATGTAGGGGGAATTCAAGCCATTGCAGGAATGGCTTATGGAACAAAATCTATTCCTAAAGTAAACAAAATAGTTGGTCCTGGAAATAAATTTGTTACTGCTGCAAAAAAAGAATGTTATGGAATAGTTGGAATTGATTTTTTAGCTGGCCCAAGTGAAGTTCTTATTATTGCTGATGATTCAGCTAAGCCAGAAATATTAGCTGCTGATCTTTTGGCTCAGGCAGAGCACGATCCTAATGCTAGAGCAATTCTTATTACAACTTCAAAAACAATAGCAAAAAAAACAATGGAAGAAGTTGAAAAACAATTGAAAGAATTGCCTACACGAGAAACTGCAAAAAAAAGCATTTCACAAAGCACTATAATACTTGTTGATTCAATAAAACAAGCGATAGAAATATCAAATAAAAAAGCTCCAGAGCACTTAGAGCTACAAATAGAGAATGCTTCAAAAATAATTCCAAAGCTTACAAACTACGGTTCCTTATTTATTGGAAAGTATAGTGC
>CAZHFT010000062.1:0-5012 GCA_964531875.1 uncultured archaeon
TTTTTTGTAGATTCTTTAATCATTTCAATTCGTTCTTCCGTATTAAAAAGTGGTTTTTTTGAAGGATTAACTGCAACAGCAACAACCAGTTCATCAAATAATTTTAATCCTCTTTTAATAACGTCAAGATGCCCATTAGTCAAAGGGTCAAAAGTCCCTGGGTAAATAGCTTTCATTTCAATTCCCCTTTAAGTTTTTCAATAATTTCAATTGCTTGTTTTCTTGTTTTAGAAATAATTCCTTCTGAATCAACAACATAATCTGATTTAGAAATTTTTAATTCAGGAATATCTTGGGTAGAAATAATCTTTTCAAACTCACTATCATTATACCCCTTTTTCAAAGCTCTTTTTTTCGCGGTTTTTTTAGTACATTTCACAAGAATAATTTTATCAAAAAGTTCCTCCATTTTTGCTTCAAATAATAAAGGCACTTCAACAAAAACAATTTTTTTCCCGTGTTTTTTTTCCTTAATTTTTTTTATTATTAAGGGGTGAATTAATGCATTAAGTCGAGAAAGTTTTTCTTTATCATTGAAAACAATCAGAGTAAGCAAATCTTTATCCACTTGGTCGTTAAAAATAATGCTTTTGCCAAATTCTCTTCCAATCGTTTTGATAATTGCTTCATCTTTGTAAAGTTTTTTAACCATTCCATCCGTATAAAAAACAGTAAATCCAAAAGTACTAACTGTATGCATAAAAGCACTTTTTCCACAAGCAAAATTGCCAGTAACTCCAACTAACATGTAATACTTGTTGTTTGAAAGCAATTAAAAAGAGTGTTTTTTTGCCAAAAACTTTTAACCACTTCTACTCTTTCTTTAGCATGAACCAAGAAATGTTTAGAGAATATGATATTCGCGGAGTGGCTGATGAGGACATTCCAAACGAAACAGCAGAACTAATTGGAAAAGCAATAGGGACACTTATACATAACAATAATGGGAAGTCAATTGTTGTTGGAAGGGATAATCGAATTAGTGGTCCCAGAATACTTGAAAATTTTGTAAATGGAGTTATTAGCACGGGAATTAATGTTACTTTTATTGGGGAAGTTCCAACGCCTTTACTTTATTATGCTGTTCAAAAACTTGATTCTGATGGGGGCGTAAATGTTACTGCTTCTCATAATCCTCCTGAATTTAATGGATTTAAAGTTCTCGTGGGAAAAAAAGCGATTTATGGGGAAGCAATTCAAAATATTTACAAACTTGCTAAAAGTAAAGAATTTGCAAAGGGCGAAGGAAAAGTAAATGAAGTTTGTCTTGATGAGCAATACTTAGAAGAAATTGCGTCTATTGTATCTCCTGAAAAAAAATTAAAAATAATTATTGATGCTGGTAATGGAATGGCATCAGAACTTGCGCCTAAATTACTTGAAAAAATTGGAGTAACTCCTGAATGTCTTTTTTGTGAAAAAGATTCTTCTTTTCCAAATCATCCTCCTGACCCAGTTCATGAGGAAAATGTTAAAGAATTAATTTCCTTAGTTAAAGAAAAAAATTTTGATTTAGGAATTGCTTTTGATGGCGATGTTGATAGAATTGGAGTTGTTGACGAAAAAGGAACTCTTCTTTTTGGAGACCAACTTTTAGGAATTTTTGCTGAAGATTGTTTGAAAAGAAATCCTAATGGAAAAATTATTTTTGAAGTAAAATGTTCCCAAGCATTAGATGAATGGATTAAAGAAAAAAAAGGGCAACCAATAATGTGGAAAACAGGCCATTCTTTAATTAAAGCAAAAATGAAAGAAGAAAATGCAGTTCTTGCGGGGGAAATGTCAGGGCACATGTTTTTTACTGAAAAATGGTATGGTTTTGATGATGCACTTTTAGCTGCTGTAAAAATAATTGAAATAGTTTCAAAAAGTAAGAAAACACTCAGTGAAATGGTTGAAGAAATGCCAAAATACGTATCTTCTCCTGAGTACAGAGTGGATTGTCCAGATTCTAAAAAAGAATTAGTTGTTAATACAATTACTGAAAAATTCATTAAAATTTATCCAAAATCTATTACTCTTGACGGAATAAGAATCATAATGGATGTTGGGTGGGCGCTTGTTAGAAAAAGTAATACTCAACCAAAAATAATTCTAAGATTTGAAGCAAAAACCCAAGAAAAACTTGAAGAAATAAAATCAATGATTCTTCCTGAAGTTGAACGACTAATTAAAGAATAATCTTAGTTTTTTGTCTTTTCGACATTAATATATATTAGATAATTTATTCTTTAAATGCTTAAAACAACTTATATCCTTTTTTGGTAATTTGGTGAAAAAAAATGAATTCGATATTTAAAAAAATAACAATTTTTTTAGGGGTATTATTATTTTTTATTTGTCCAACATTTGTTTTTAGTAGTAATGAAATGTTTTATTTACATGGCACATCTGATTTGGAAACGGTAAATGGAACTGATTATTACACGTTAACAATGAGTCCTCCTAATTCATTAGTTGAAAAAACAATCATAACAAAAACAACCAGTTCAGGAGAAAATTTATTTGAAACTTGGTTCACTGAAGAAGCCGCTGTAAATTCCCCGGTTTCAGGTTACTCTTTTCTTTATCTTTCTAATTTAAACATAACTGGAGATACCGGAACTATTTTTTTTGAATTATATGAATATGATTCTAATGATGAACTTATTGGATTAATGGTTAAATCCAATTCAGCAACTATTCCCATAACTGCTTCTTCTCTTGAACTTTCAGCAGTAATCCCTGAAACAATTGTTGAAATAGGAAACAGAGTAAAAATTGAATTAAAATATATTGCTACTACTGGAGGAGGAACAATAAATTTGATTGTTGATGAACCTGAAATCGGAAACACTTTAAATTATTCGTCTTCAAATGGAAATGTTTATTCTTTAATTGATTTAAAAAATGCAGGTTTTTTTATAGTTAATACAACTTTAGTAGGGGGCGATGATTCAGTTGTTTGTTCGTCTTCTGTTGATTGTAATGATTCTAATTCTCTGACCACTGATACTTGTTCCAATGCAGGAACTGTTAATTCAGCTTGTTCTAATACGCCTTGTACAATTAACTGTTCTTCTTCTGTTGAGTGTGATGATTCTAATTCTTTAACTACGGATACTTGTAATAATGAGGGAACGTGCGATTCAGTTTGCGCATACTTTAGTGTAGAATCTTCAATTACTTGTTCGTCTTCTGTTGATTGTAACGATTCTAATTCTTTAACTACGGATACTTGTAATAATTCAGGAACAACAGAATCGTATTGTACAAATCCACCGTGTTCTATTTTATGTAATTCTGATGCTGATTGTACTGCACAAACTAATGGAGAATGTTCCAATGCAGGAACTTGTTTAGCAGAATGTACTTATACAGATGATACTGTTGATGATGACACTACTGATGACCCCGCAGATGATACTATTGATGATACTACTGAAACCCTTACTGATGAGTGTGAAATAATTTGTTCTTCTAATTCTGAATGTAATGATAATATTACTACCACAACAGATTCTTGTATAAATTCTTCTTCTTGTGAATCTTCCTGCGAAAATATACAATGTTCAATTGGGTGTTCTTCTAATTCTGATTGTGATGATGGAGATAGCTTAACAAGTGATTTGTGTAGTGCAGTAGGAACTTGTGAGGCTTCTTGTACACACACTAATTGTAATCCAATTTGTTCTTCTAATTCTGATTGTGATGATTCTGATAGTGCAACAACGGATGTTTGTGCCGGAGCAGGAAGATGCTCAGCAGTATGCGAAAATCTTCTTAATGCAGGTAATGGAACTTGCGATTCTGATGAAACAAAATGTTCTGCTCCTGCTGATTGTGGTTCTTGTTCAGGAAGTATTTCTGAATTTCAAGAATATGGTTGTATAGGCAATTCTTGTAAAAAATTATTAAAATTAAATATTTGTGGGAATACTCTTTGTGAAAAAGAAGAAAATTTTTCTAATTGTGTGGTTGATTGTAAACCTAAAATATTTTCAATAGAAACTTCTTTTTTAGATAATTTTTATGTACGGGGAGAAAAAGTTCTCGCAAAAGTAACTCTCAATATTGATGGAATAGAAGTAAAAGATGCAACTGTAAGAGCGAGTGGTTTTTTTGGAGAAATTCCTCTTTATAATGATGGTAAGCATGATGACGGAACAAGAAATGATAACATTTATGGAAACTATTTTGTAATTCCTTCAGATACGGAGGGAAAACTTTATTCTGTAACTTTTACTGCTGAATTTTTAAAAGAGGAAGCAAAAAAAGTAGCATTCATTAATGTTGTTCCAAAGGTAAATTTTTCATTAACTTTTGAAAAAGACTTGTTTATTCTTGGAGATAATTTAGGATTTAATGCAGAAGTAAAAGTAAAAGATAAGGCAATAAATTTACCAATAGATATTAATTTTGTTTTTGAGGGAGAAATAATTTCTCGTGAGGATTATAATTCTGACAATGGAAATTTTACTGCAGGATATAGAACAACTCTTATAGACAAACCAGGCAAATATCAATTAATAATTTCTACAAAAGATGAAAATGGAAATATTGGTTTATTAGAAAAAGAAATTGAAGTACTTGACCCAAAATCTACAAATTTTTTGTTTGTAGATGTTAACACAAGTGGTGAATTCAAAAAAGGAGGTAAAGCAGAATTTTTTGTAAAAGTAAAAACAATTGATAATCAAATAGTTACTGGTGCAGAAGTAAAAGGCGAAACAGAAACTGGAAAAATATTTATTTTTACTGAAAAAGAACCTGGTGAATATTATGGGGAAGTTCCTGTTTCTAATGTATTGGATTCTTCTAATTTAAAAGTAAAAATAACTGCATTAAAACAAGCAAAACAAGGAAGCAAAGAAATTACCGTTTCCCTAAAACCCACGAAAGTTTTGATTACCTTAATTAATCCAAAAAATTCAAATTTTTTAGTTGGTGAAGAAATTTTAATTACGGTTAATGCAAGTTATGAAAATGGAGAACCAGTTGTAAGCGAAACAATTTTTGCTACAGTGAATAAT
>CAZHFT010000063.1:0-4998 GCA_964531875.1 uncultured archaeon
TCTAAAAGTTTATCAACAACGTGGCTTCCAATAAACCCAGTCCCGCCACAAACCAAAACTTTTTTTTCTTCAAACACCATTAAATCACTAAAAATTACATTTTTTTAACATTTAATTTATTTTCTAAAAAAAATTATTTAAATAATTTCTTTTTTTCACAATAAAGAATTTCTTCTTGCACTTTTCTATTACGCTTCATTAATTGCGCAATTAAACCAACTACTACTATTTGAAATCCGACAATTAAAAGCAAAGAAGATAATACTGCGCTTGGAAGATAAGGTGAAACAAGTCCTGTTGAAAGGAAATGATTCAAAACCTTTACTCCAAACAATACACCTGCTAAAATTAAAAGTCCGCCAATTGAAAAAAATACTTTTACTGGGCGATAATTCAAATAAGTTTGAAGAATGGTTAACCCAGCATTTTTCGCATAAGTAAAAATATTAGAAATTAATCTTGATTTTCCAGTTCTTTTTCTAAAATCTACAGGCACTTCAATAATTGAAAGATTCTTTTCATTTGCTTCAATAATTGTTTCCTGAGTGTATGTATAATTTGAAAAAACATTAATTCTCAAAGCAGCTTCTCGTGAAAATGCTCTAAACCCAGTTTGTGAATCAGTAATCGGCAAACCAGTAAGAATTCGCATTAAAAAAGAAAACGCCATGTTTCCAAGTTTTTTATGCATTGGCATATATTCAATATTTCCTGCAAACCTTGAACCAAGAACAACATCGCTTTCTCCTTCAATAATTGGTTTTACAAGAAGAGGAATTTGTTTTTGATTATATTGAAAATCTGCATCGGTATTAACAATAATATCCGCACCCATTTCAAGCGCTTTATTAAAACCTTTTGCAAAAGTTACTGCAAGGCCTCTATTTTTAGAATTCTTTATTACAACTGCGCCTTCGCCCTTTGCAACTATTGAAGTAGAATCGGTAGAACCATCATCAATAACAAGAACCTCTATTTTATCAATTCCACTAATTTTTTTAGGAATTTCTCTAATTACACGGGGCAAAGTTTTTTCTTCATTATACGAAGGAATTGTTACAACCAATTTCATATACACAACACACCATTAAACATTATAAAACCAATTTATTCATTTATTTGAGTTTTATTAAACCATTCAATAAACTTTTTGACGCCTTCTTCAAGATTAATTTTTGGAGAATATCTCAAAATCTTTTTTGCTTTTGAAATATCCGCAAGAGTAACATCAGGATCTTCATCTCGTTTTGGTGAATTTTTAATTATTGCTTTTTTACCTAAATTTTTTTCAATAATTGAAACGAGCTCGTCAACTGATTTGCTTTCATTATGCCCTAAATTAAAAACAGCATAGTCTATCTCGCTTTCCATTGCAAGTAAAATCCCTTGAACAATATCTAAAACAAAAGTATAATCTCGCTTAGCACCACCATCCCCATATACTTCAATTTCTTTTCCTTCAGAAATTAATTTTGAAAACTTATAAACTGCCATATCAGGTCTTCCGCCAGGACCATAAACTGTAAAAAATCTAAGAATAACAATTGGAAGTTTATAAATATTATGAAACGCATAGCAAAGATTTTCAGCAGCTACTTTTGAAGCAGCATAAATACTCAACGGAGTAGAAATATTCATATCTTCTTTAAATGGAGGCGTGTTTTTTCCATAAGCGCTGGAAGTTGAAGCAAGAATAACTTTTTTTGCACCAATTTTTTTTGCAAACTCAAGAACATTAAGCGTTCCTAAAATATTCGTTTCAAGATATTCTTTTGGAACAATTGAAGATTCTCTTACTCCTGCCCTTGCGGCAAGATGAATAATATGAGTAATTTCCTTAGATTCAAGAGCTGAAAATAAAGAAGCATCATTAATGTTACCTTCAATAAACTCGGCAATTGGGCTTTCTTGCATTGGCACAATATTTTGTCTTTTTAATTCCAAAGAATAACTCTCAACAAAACAATCAACTCCGACAACCGGAATTTTTCTCTTAATAATCTCATTTACTACATTGCTTCCAATAAAGCCGGCAGCGCCAGTTACTAAAACTTTCATTTATAAATTAGAGTAAAAGAGTATTTTAAACTTCATGGTACAAAAAAGCAAATTTACTTTGAAAATACCGTATAAGGGGGATATTCAAAAATTTTCTCTAATCCTGGAGTAGAAGAAAAATAATCATTATCGGTAACAATATAATAAAAATCAATATTTCTTATGCATTCAATACACTGGGTATGTCTGACATTTTCCGCAAGTTTATGATTTTTAACTAATTCAGAATAAAAAGAATCATCTCCAATTATGCGTTTATCATATGACAAATACCACCCAGACATAACATCAAAAGGTATTTTTTGGGACAATTCCGCGACCTTAGTAGAATGATCAATCAGAAAAATTGTTTTTTTATATTCAGGATCAAAATTTTTGAACTCATAGGCAAAATCGATTTCGTCTTGAGTTATCTTTGAACCACTGCGAAGATAATTAAGTTGGCCTGAAGTAAAAAATAATGCAATTGAAATTATGAATAAAAATACCAAAACGTGTTTGGAAATTTTTGGGTGAATGCCAAGTAGTTTTTTAATTAATAGTACTGCAAGAAGAAGCCCAGAAAACATTGCTAATTCAATTATCCTTCCACCCATTACTCGCCCAGTAGCTGAAAAAAAAACTGAAATCAATCCAGAAACAATAAAAACCAGTATAAAAAAAATGTTTATCTTTGTAAATTCTTTTTTTACTAAAACCCAAATAATCGCAATTATTGCAAGGGTAAAAATTAGTAACCCTACCCATAAAGGAAAAATCAATGCATTATGAAAAAACGAACCAATAGTAAAAGCTGCTGATTCTTCTGCGCCAATGTTTGAAAGAAAATGAATATAACTAATAAAAAATGCGGGTAAAACAAGAAGACCAGATAAAAATAATTTAAACACTTCTTTAAAATTCTTGAATACTACTACCCATAGTATGAAAAAAATTAAGGAATAAAATGCCACTCCTGGATGAGCTATAAAAATCATTGGAAAAAATAAAAATGCAAGAAAACTTTTTTTGTAAAAAGCAAGAAAACATGCAAGAAAGAATACACTTGCAAGCATGAAAGTATACTGCCCCCAATACATATTTTGGAAAATTATTTTTGACCCAATAAAAAGAGCTAACCCAATCAAACCATATTTTTCATCTTTAAAAATTTCTTTAGAAATAAGATAAATTAATACTGCTGAAATGAACGCGAATAAAACTCCTAATCCCCAAACAATAAAATTACTTGAAACAAAAGGCAACAAATCAATAAACATTTTCGCGAGAAGAGGAAACCCAATTTGATAACGATATTCCAATTCAGAAAACGGAGCATATGTTTCAGGCATCGTGTTCCCTATAGCAAGAGTACTTATATGCGCTGCAGGGTCAGCACTAGCATCAACAAAAGGAGTAATCAAAAAATAAGGGTAAGCTGCAAGAAATGCAACAAGAACACATAATAAAATTGCAGAAGTGGAAATTTTTGGTAGTTTCAATTCAACTTTTTTAATTACTAAAAAAGACACAGCTAAAGAAATTACAAAAATCAACGGAGAGAATCTAAAAAAATATAAACTCCATAAAGAAATAATTGTAGATATTGAAAAAAAAACTAGTAAAAATAAAAATGGTTTTTCAAAATTCATTTTTTTCGCCCCTAAGAATTTTTCTAAGCCAAAAAACTTTTGAAATAAAATAAATTGTATCAGAAAAAACTTTTACTGTACTTTTCTTGTCTTTGTTTTTACAAAAAACTACATCTATTTCTTTAATTTTTAATCCTGCAAGAGACGCACGTTTTAGTAATTCGGTTTCCCAAAACCAATGCAAATCAATGGTTTTTTCAATAATTGGAAGAATTTTTTTCCTATTAAAAAATTTGTAACCCCCATTAGGATCTTTTACAGGTAAGTCAATTAAAAAATCTGCAAAAATAAGATAACTTTTATGTAAAAAATTTCTAAAAAAATTTCCTAAATTTGCATCAGAATGCCTTATATGCGAAACTATATCATAACCATTTTTTAAAGCGTCAATGAAACTAATAATGTATTTTTCAGAAACTTCCAAATCCAAATCAATAAACCCCACGTATTTTCCCTTCGCAATTCTAATCCCGTCAGCAACAGCTCCCCCTCGACCGGTATTTTGTTTATGGAAAATGGCTCTTGCGCGAGAATTTGATTTTAGTTCTCTTTGAATTAAATTAGCAGTATTATCCTGACTCTTATCTTCTACAAAAATTAGTTCATAATCAATATTTTTAGAATTCAAAAATTTAGAAATTTTTCTAACTGATGTTTCAAAAATTTCTTCTTCATTATAACAAGGTAAAATCAATGAAAGTTCCTTAGTAATACTAAACACCTCAATAACTAATATCAAGAAATAATAAATACTCTCCCCTCAATAACAATTAAAAGTAATCTTCTATAAATAAATACAAATGGAAAAAAGCGAATTATTTAAAATGAGAGATTTAGAAAAAACCCATTGGTGGTATAGTGCAAGAAGACAATTATTACTTACTTTACTCCCTGAAAAAACAAAAAACATATTAGAAATAGGATGTGGAACAGGACACAATCTTATTAGATTCAAAGAAAAAGGAATTGAAGTAGAAGGCATTGAAATTGATAAAGACGCTACAAAAATTGCACGAGCAAAAGGATTACTTATTTATAATTCACCAATAGAAAACTTTGAATTTAAAAAGAACTATGATTTAATTTTGATTGCAGATGTACTTGAACATTTAAAAAACGATGAACTTGTATTAAAAAAACTCAAAACTGCAATTAATAAAAAATTAATAATAACTGTTCCCGCATTTCAATTTTTATTTTCACAACATGATGAACTAAATCACCATTACCGAAGATATAATAAAAAACAATTGGAATTAGTCTTAAAAAAAGCCGGGTTTGAAATAAAATTTATTTTCTATTTGAATTT
>CAZHFT010000064.1:0-4997 GCA_964531875.1 uncultured archaeon
AAAAAAAAAAACTTGAATTCACAAAAAACTAACTAAAAAATTTTTAAGAATCAAAATTATTTGAGGAAATAAAAAAAACTGATCCAAACTTATGGATATTAAGAAATAAAAGTCATTTTCCCCATTTCTTTTTTGAAGGTACAAAAGTATATTGCATGTATGATTTGGCAATCCCAAAAAATGACCTGTTAACGGTATATGATTGGACAACAGGTTCTGAATCAGATGAAAATGAAGAAGTAGACCGAAAAGATATGTTGCTGTTATACTTTTCAAAAAAAAGAACAGTGGATTGTAATAAATTCAGTGTAAAAAGAATTTTTCTAAAAAATAATTTTGTAGAACTCACAACATTTAATTCAACGGATTTGATAAAAACTGAAAATTATATGCACAAAAGCATTGAAGGAATGAAATGTTTGTTAGATGATAAAATAGCAAATACTACTTCAGAACAAAATTATAAAAAAACAGACATCGAAGGTAATTGTAAATTTTGCAACTTTAAAAAGCATTGCTTACCCGATTCACCTTCAGAATTTAGGGGGTATGAATAATGAATACTTGCTTTTTTGATTTAGAAACAAAAAATCTTTTTGAAGACATAGATAAAAAATATCCTATTTACTCATGGTCTAAAAAACAAGAAAAATGTCGCATACTTACACCAAAACTCGGAATGGCTTGTGCATGCATAATCAATGACAAAAACAACAGAACCGACTTTGAAGAGGGAGAAGAACTGGAACTTCTTAAATCATTAAATAAGTATGAAATAATTGTTGGACATAATATTATTAAATTTGATTATCCTGTGTTAAGCCCCTACGATAAAAATCAACAATTGCCCAAGATTTCCAACAAAACTATTGATTCTTTCTTAGCCCTTAAAGAAAAAACAGAGCAATTTGTATCCTTAAATGATTTAGGTAAACTCAATCTTGGATTAAAAAAAACTGAAAATAGTAAAGAAATACCTGCGATGTGGAAAAGAGGGGAGAAAAAAAGAGTAAAAGAATACTGCTTTAATGATGTCCTACTCCTTAAAAAAATTTATGAACTAGGTTTAACTTCCCCCATCAAATGCTATAAAAAAAATTATGGGAGAATAGAAAAAATATTAACTATAAATCAGCCATGGTAGGCTAATTTTAACGTTTCCAGATAATTAATTTTTTTCCATCTATAGTAGGCTCTAGTTCATCTCCTTCTTTCCAGCCTAGTTTTTCTATTAGTTTTGCTGGAAGGACGGCTACCCATTTAGCATATTCTTTGTTGCCTACTTTTCTGGTTGTTTGTTTTTGGAGTTTCATTAATTAGTTAATAGGTACCTATTACTTTTAAACTTATAGTTTTAGGTACCTATTATTATTTAAATAGTTAGGTACCTAATATAAGTTATGATTTCCTCAATAAACAAAGAACTCTTCCTCTTTCCATTAGTAGCGCTTTTTTTAGTCGTGGTTGTAATTGAATGTTATGGGTTCTTGTATGAGTTCAACGAAATACTTTGTCTTATAGAATGGCTTATCGCGGGGGCTGTAATGTGGGTTGTGGTTTGATGGATTATACTTCAAACGGATTACTTTCTTTGTTTAACCCATTAATTCTTCTTTTTAGTTTTGATTTTTTAAAGTTATTTTCTTTCATGTTTATAATATAAAAGCAAACTATAAAAAATTCACCTAGTTACTTTTAAACTCACTTAATTGACAAAATAACCTACTCGCACCGGCAATGGGGTCTAAAATCATTTATAAGCTAACGATGGCTAATTGATATGAGCCTAAAGGCTATCTAAGCGGAGGGATTTAAAATGATGAAATTTTCTGAATACAAAAAATATAATGAAATTTATGTTCAACAATTGATGGACAACATAAAAGGAGTTTATGTTTTAGCTACTGAAAACAAATTGTTTTATGTTGGATCAGGAGACATAAAAGAGAGGCTATTAGCACACTTAGATAATAATGAACCAAATCCTTGCATAAAAAACTATGTGAATAATTTTGTTTGTTATTTCAGGTTCAAACAAGTTTTAGGCGGGGAAGAACTTATGCGGCAAGAAGAACAACGGGCTATAAATGTTTCAAATCCTGAATGTAATAAAATTGATGCAAAAGATTAATGGTGAAAACATGAAAGAAATGAAAAAGAAAATTAACTTGGTTAAATCTCTAGTGTTAATTTTTGTTGCGCTATCTATTCTTTTAACGGTTTATGGCCTTGATGCTTTTTGGATTGGATTACTAAATGAATGGTTTCCAGTTTTACTTACAAGTGTGATTCTAACTGCAGTAGCAACTGGAATTGTTGAAGCCTTTACAGGGGATTTCCTAAAAAATAAATTGATTCCTATAGAAATATTTGGATTTAAATTTTCAGTGCCTGTATTTTTTATTACAGTAATAATTGTGAAATTTTTCATTCTTAAATGATTAGAACTCTTTTGCACGAGTTTCCCAAACCCCGCCCACCGATTTCGCCTGTCAGCTCGGGGGTCGCACCGGCAGTGACGTCTAAAAGTGTATTTAAAGCATTAAAATGTAATGGTTATTGCGAACAAGAACGGTCTGCTGGAGTGGTTAAAATGCAGCAAACATTGCAGTTATTTAGTGATAACGAAGTAAACAATATAAACGAGTTTACTGATTGTTTTAGTATGGGGAAATCCAAAAAATATAAGGTAGTTGAATTATTTGCTGGGGCTGGTGGCCTTGCAATAGGTTTAGAGAATGCAGGTTTAGATACTATATTTTTGAATGATATTGATAAAGATTGTATTACTACTCTTAAAAAAAATAGGCCTAACTGGAAAGTAATGCAAGAGGATATTAGGGATATATCTTTCAAAGATATGGCTGCGGATGTTGTTACTGGCGGTTTCCCATGTCAATCTTTTAGCCACGCTGGAAAAAAATTAGGTTTTGAAGATACTAGAGGAACTCTTTTCTTTGAATTTGCTAGATGTGTAAAAGAAGTAAAACCAAAAATCTTTGTTGCAGAAAATGTGGCAAATCTTAAAAGGCATGATGAGGGAAGAACGCTTAAAACAATGATTAATGTTTTTGAAGATTTAGGTTATAATGTAAAATCTAAAGTTTTGAACTCTGTTGATTATGGGACTGCACAAAAGCGAAAAAGAATATTTATTGTAGGTATGTTAAGTGAAAATGTATTTGAATTTCCTGAACCTACTGGCACAAAAAGAGTTCTCAAAGATGCATTAAAAAACGTCCCAAAATCACCCGGCTATAATTATACTGATAGACGAAAAGAAATTCTTTCTCATGTAAAACCTGGCGGGTCATGGCCAGATTTACCAATAGAATTACAAAAAGAGTACATGGGTCAAAGTTTTTATTCAAGTGGTGGAAGAAGAGGTATGGCAAGAAGAATTTCTTGGGACGAGCCTTGTCTTACACTCACAACTTCACCGCACCAAAAACAAACGGATAGGATACACCCTAAAGAAACACGTCCATTTACTATTAGAGAATATGCGAGAATACAAGATTTTCCTGATAATTGGGTGTTTGTTGGAGGTATAGCTTCCCAATATAGACAAATAGGAAATGCAGTTCCTATTAGGTTGGCTACTGCAATAGGGAATTCAATAGTTACTGCTCTTAAAGTTAAATAATTCCTTTATATGGATTTCCCTTTTTAGAATTCTTTATGAGTGTCAATAAATATGTTGATTTTGTTTCAGATGAATATTTTTTAGATTGTGTAAAATGGGTAATTGATGCATATGTTCCTGCTTCTGGTAATCCTGATATGAAGGATTTGGAAAAAAACACAGTAGATCCATTTAAGATAATTTTTGATTGTTCAATAAAAAGTATTGGTGTCAATGCTTGGGTAAAGGATGAGGAAATACGTCAACTTGACAAAACAATTAATAACCGAATTGGTGAGTTTCACCAAAAACTTTTAGGTGGCACTAAGGATTGGATTGACCTTGGTACTGGTGATGAGGATCAAGTAGATTTGAAGAAAACTGATAATAGTATTTTCATTGAGTTGAAAAACAAGTTTAATACAGTGAATTCTAGTTCATTAGCATCATTAAGACAGAAACTTGAAAAAATTGTCAAAAAATATCCTGAAACAAATGCCCATTGGGCATTCATATTTAGCAAAAAAGGAGATTCAGGCGAAGAAATATGGAAGCAAAATGGAAATGAACACCCCAGAATTTATAAAACATGGGGCAATAAAGTTTATGAGTTAGTTACTGGAGATTCTAATGCGCTTGAAAACACTTGGAAAATTTTACCAAAAGCAATCGCGGATTTAAACAAAGAGACAAGAAAATTCACCGACGAAGATCTGGAAAAATTGAATTATTTTTTTAATTCAGCTTTCAAATAATTTTGTTTAAAAAAATACTTTTTAACCCCAGAAACCCCGCGGGAAGGTTTGTCACTATTGATTTATTGTTTTGTGTTGTGGTTTACTGTGATGATTACGTTTCCTTTTTTGTGGTCTTTGTCAACATACTTGTGGGCTTCTACAATTTGTTTTATTTGTTCTATCTATTTTTTTCATAATAAAATACCATTCTATCTAAATACCAAAGTTTGAAAACACTTGATAGTATTGTAGAAAAAACTGTTATTTCTAAAAGGTTATTGTATGCTCCATAAATTAAAACAAAAAAGAAAAGTCCATTAAAGAGATTTAGGATGGTGGGGAAGTCTTTTTGAAGAACTCCTTTTTTTGTCCATAATTCTTCACCTAAAATAGATTTACTCATCCAATTATCTTTATTTTTTGGTTCGGGAAAAAGTAGGGGGTTGATAGCAAAAAACATTAAAAGTCCTATTAACAAAAACCAATTTTGGAACCAAAATGATACAGGGATTAAATAGAAAGCTATTACTCGAGTCCAACCACTCAAAGGGTTAGTGTGTCTTTTCCATATTTTTTCATTAAATATTTCCATATTATTAGTTTAGGCATTAAAAGTTATAAATGTAGGTTTTATT
>CAZHFT010000065.1:0-4859 GCA_964531875.1 uncultured archaeon
TGCAAGAAATAATAAAGTAAGAATTGAGACACTAATAAGACTAGGAATAACTTTTTTATTACTCAAAATTTCTCTAAACTTTTTCATGTTTTTATTTGGCATTTTATATTTATAAGCATTATTGCTATGGGGTTTTTAGCAAATTTAACTTTGGCAACTGTAACAATTTTAATTCCCTTTTCTACAGGCGCGTTTCTTGCAGATAATTTATTTTATCTAGATAAGAGTCTTATGTTTATGGTTATTTCATTTTCTTTATTTTTTGTATTTTTTAGTATTAGTAAAGATTTTAAAGATCTTAAAGGCGATAAAAACGCAGGGAAGAATACTTTTGTTAGTAAACACGGGGTTAAGAAAGCGGCACAAATTTCAATATTAGGCGAAACTTTATTTTTTATTATTTTTATATTTTCATTTTTTAGTAGAACTAAATTTAATTTATTTTTTATTGTTAGTTCTTTATTTTTTATTATTCTTTTAATAATTTTTAATAAAGCGTTATTAAATGGGGAACAAAGTCCAGAAGAATACGAAAAGATTTTTTCTACATCTAGAACGTTAATTTTTTTATACTCTATTAGCTTATTATTCTATTTGTGGTAGTAATTATTAGGCGAACAACATGGTAAAAATCAATTTTAGTAATCTGTCAGTAGGTTATGATGTAGTTGTAGTTGGGGGTAGTGTTGCAGGAACTTCATTTTTAGAGTCTGTTGATGCTAAGAAATATAATGTGCTATTGGTTGATTATAAAAAATTACCTCATTTTAAGCCATGTAGTGGTATTCTTGTTGCTAATGCAAAAGAACATTTAGCTTTAAAGAATTTTCCAAAAAGAGTTTTAGCAAAGCCAGAAAATTTACATTTAACTTATTTAGATTGGACTACTGGACAAGAGAATAAAACTAAAAAACATTTTATTAACACGTGGAGAACAAATCTTGATGCTTGGTTATTTTCGGAAATTAAACATAAAGAAGGAGTGTCAATTTCTGAAGAAACAAAACTGGTGGATTTTTTTTATACTGTTGACAATAAATTTGTTGTTTTAATTTTAGAGTGTAATGGGCAAACCAAATCAGTAATTACTAAATATTTAGTGGGTTGTGACGGGGCAATGTCCACTGTTAGAAAAAAACTTTACCCTAGAGAAATCCCATATTATGTTGCTATGCAAGAAGTTATTCCTAATTTTACTTTAAAAGAAGCGTATTTTATTTTTGATGAAGAACTAACTGATTTTTATGGGTGGTTAATTCCTAAAGATAAAGGGGTAGAAGTTGGAATCGCGGTTCCTCCTGTAAAAAGTAAAGCTTTATTTGAAAAATTTAAAGAAAAAGTAGCTACTAAGTTTGGTATTAATGGGCAAGGAATTTTACAATCTGCAATAGTTCTTAGACCTGAATCAATTAAAGATATTTTTTTAGGTAAAGGAGCTATATTAGTTTGTGGCGAAGCCGCAGGATTAATTAGTCCGAGTAGTGCTGAAGGAATTAGCTTTGCTTTGCTTAGTGGGAAAGCAGGAGCTGAAGCAATTAATAAGTATTCTAAAAATCCATTAAAAGAGTACACAAAAAAATGTGCTCACTTAATTGATCGATTAAATTTAAAATTTGAAAAATCTAAAAAAATTAAATCGACTGGAAAAAGAAAAACGCTTTTTGAATAATTTTTTTATAAATATTCTTTTCTATATTCTTCTGTCATTTTCTTCCCTCAAAAACTTTTTCCATTTGTTTTCTTAGGTATTTTGCTAGTTCTGGGTTTTTTGTGATTCTCATTGTTGCGTGGATTTTTGGTTCTGGGTTTAGGGCAAAATCTTTGAATGGGTCTTCTACACTTTTCCATTTTTTGTAATAAGTTTCAATCATTTTTCTTGATTTATCATCAAATTTTACTTGGATTATTGAATTTCCTTGTACAAAGACATCTCCTTCTAAATCAATTTTTGTGCCTATTGGGGCTGAGGTTGCATTGATTTTATTATACTCGTGTCTTATCCATTCTCCGAATGGAGTTTTTGTTCTGATTATATTTTTTGATCCTGGGTTTAAGTCCATCATTTTTTTAAGTAAAAAGAAATGTTCAAATTTGAATTTGAATGGCCACCAACCGTATTCGAGCGTGCAGATAAAGTCCTTATCGTTTTCATCTCTTGAGAGTTTTCGTGAAAGCAAAAGTTCTGTTGTTGACATACAAACATCAGTGAAACTGTCAAATTCTATTTCTATTGTCCCTTCAAATTTTTCAGGAATTCTGATTTTGTCATTTTTTAAATATTTTTTCTCAATCTTTTCAAGCAAACTTTTGCTTTTCTGAATCCACTCAATTTCTAGTTTGTATCCTTTGCTTTCTTTGGAGATTGTTTTTTCTTCTTCAAGTTCTTTAAGTGTTTTATGTGTTGCTTGGTAAGAAATATCTGTTGCATATTGTCTCTGTAATTTTTCGTGAATTTGCTTCGCACTAAGAGGCCATTCGTTCGAAAGCAAATCAATGATTTTTTGTTTTGTGGAAGCATTTCCTGGATTAAGTTTTAGGAGTGAGAGTTCGTTAATCATTTCGCTTCCTCCACTATCCTTTTCGCTTCTTCTCTTAGTGAGTCAGCGAGTTCCTGGTTTTTGAATATAATTGCTTTGATTTTGTATGGTTTGGCTGCGAAGTTCAACAGTTTTTGCATGTCAAAGTCTTTTTCGCTTTTGAGTTCTTTGTAAATTTTGTCTAGTTCTTTTTCAAGTTCTTTTGGAAAATAAAATTGTAACAAATAATCTCCTTCTACAAAAGTATCTATTTTTGCGGAGAATTTTTTGCCAATAGCTATTTGTTTTCCCATTTTTTCAGTATACTTCATAGTGAATATATCCAAGTAATCTTTTTTTTCACTTACGCAATAATGAGTTGTTTCTTTGAACATTTTTTTCATTGCTTCATGCTCTTTCTCAGAGATGCCTACTATTGGCCATGCGTGTTTCCATTCACAAACCGAATCCTTGTTTTTTGGATTGGGATATTTTTCTTTGTCTCCCATAAAATTATTTACCATGAACCTAGCGGCATCAATATATCTTTCAAACTCAAACATTTTTGAATTTGTTGAATTATAGTTTTCTGTAAGAGAACTTTCTAGACTTTTGGCGTAATTGGATAATTTTTTTACCCATTCTTTGTTAATTATAAATTTCTTACCTTGATTTTCAAGCACTCCTTCCTCTTGGAGTTCTTTTAATGCTTTATGACAAGCTTGGTATGATGCAGTAGAAGAGTATTTTCTTTGAAGAGCGTTGTGTATTTGTTTTGCGGTTAATGGCCATTCTTCAGAGAGAAGTTTTAGTATTTGTCCTTTTGTGGTTTTAGAACCAAAAAGATTGAGAACCATTTAACTAGAATTAATGAATAAAAATATTTATAAATCAACTTTTTAGTTGATTTAAGGTCTTTTCTATAATTTGTTTGGTTGTGTAATTTTTTACTATTTTTTGATTTTTTTTCACTTGTGTGCATTTACCATGCTTTTTTTTATTTTTTCACTTATTTTTTCAACATCTTTTTCTGTAAGTTTGCTGTTTTTTGCAATTGATTCAAGAAGTTTGAGTTTTTGTGAATTTGTTAGTTTTATAGGTGATTTTATTTCGGTGTCCCTGTTCGCATTTTGTGCCATGTTCGTTTTTCCGTTTTTTTTAGGTTGTAGCAATTAATACTTTGATTTCTTTTTGGGGCGTAATTTCTTTTTGAATTATTTCTTTGTGTATTAATTGGCTTATTGTTTCTTCAATATTTGAAGTGTAATATAATTGGTTTTTTTGGGAGATAATTTTTCTGTCAAGTAGATCTAATAATTCGATTGTTAGTATTGCTGTTTCTTCTCCTGTTTGTTCAAGTAAATTTGGAAAAGAAAGAACGTTTTTCTTACGAAGTACATTAAGGATTTTTGCCTGTTCTATTGAAATTTTTCCTTCTTGTGCTAGTTTGAATAATGCTGTTTCTACTATGTTCATTGTTCCAAAAACCCCCGTAATTGGAAAGCCCCCCAACTCCGAAGAATCAAGGGGTGCGAACAGAGACAATCAATTGATTAAATCAATCTGCAATTAGAATCTTGTTTTGAGTACTAATATACCTTCGGTTGATTTGTAATCAACTTTTTGGTTGATTTTTGATTATAAGAAGTTGTTCCAATAGGTTTCATTGAGTTCTGTAGCTGAAAATTGTATAAGCTCTTTGTAGTGTTTTTTTTCTGTTTGATTTAGTTGGGATTTGTCTGCTTTATTGAGTGCATCAAGGTAGCTTGACCTATATTTATTCCTAATTATAATTGGAGGGTAATTTCTTTTTAGAAGTATGAAGTTCATTAGCATTCTTCCAGTTCTTCCATTTCCATCGAAGAAGGGATGTATTTTTTCGAATTTGTGGTGAAAGATAATCGCGTTAACAAACGGGTGCATTTTTTTTATGTTTTGCTTGTGCCATTTTAAGAGTAAATCAATTTCTTTATCAATTCGATAAAACGGAGTTGCTTTGAATCTTGTATGGGTTATTCTAATATCTTTGTTTCTGTATTCAGTTCTCGAGTCAATATTTTCAAGTAAATCAGAATGTATTTTTTTTATTAATTTATTAGAAATGTCTTTTTTAAAATCAAGATTATTGAATACATTTTTCGTGTTTTGTAAATCATTAATTTCTCTTAATGTTTTTCCTTTTGGAGTCAAACCTTCTTCTAATAAGTATTGTGCGTCTTTCAAATTTATTGTATTGCCTTCTAAGGCTGTAGTGTTAAAAGCGTATTCTACTATGAAATTACTCATTATTTGCTCTTGAGTTAAGGCATCATTTTTTTTGAATTCTTTGTTATAATGTATTTT
>CAZHFT010000066.1:0-4841 GCA_964531875.1 uncultured archaeon
TTTTTCGCCTGCTTCATTTTTGTCTGATACAAAAATTATTTTTGTTCGAGTGTTTTCTGCTAAATCAATTAATGGATTTAGTTCTTTTCTTTTTTCTACTAATGCTTTTTCAAGAATAATTAGTTCTTCTACTGCACCCGAATTAAGTGCTTGTGTTGTTTCAATTATTCCAACCGCACTTTTTCCGTTTGATAATCCAATTAAGAGTTTTTCTATTGCTTTTGCTTCTTCTGCTGAATGAAATCCTTCTACTAATTTGTCTATTTTTCCACTTTTTACAAGTTCGTTTAATCCTGTTATTCCTACTGAGTTTGTTGAGTCAAAAATAACTTGTAATTTTTGATGGTTTTCTTTTAAGTATTTTTCAAAGTTTTGTTTTTCAAATCCTGGCCCTGCAATTATTATTTTTTCTGGTTTAAGTTCAAGTATTTTTTTAAGCAATTCTTCAAAGTAATTATTTCCCTTGTCCTTTTTTTCAAATTGTTTTCCATTTTTTTTTGCAAGTATTTTTGCTTTTCTTTTTATTCCTGTGTCTGCTAAGAATGCGATTTCTGCTTCCTCGTCATCCATTACAACCATTAATAATTTTGCTCTTCCACTTGTTTCTTTTGCTCTTTTGAGTCTTTCAATTTCATAATTTTTTAATTCCTTTTTTTTAATTGTTATTTTTGAACCAACTTCGATTTCTATTGTGTGATGAGATTTTAATTCAACAAGTTCTTCTGGTTTTGCAAAAACAACTACTCCTTGTATTCTTAGTTGATTAGTTGCTTCGTGAAATTCTTTTTTTGTTACTTCTATTTCTACAAATATTTTTTGCTTAAATGCTTTTTCGCCTTCTGTTTTGGGCTTTATTTTTCTTTCAGAGTCCCCACTAACCAAATCACCTTCAGTAATAATTTTTTCTATATGCCACAAATCATCAAAAGAATCAGGGATTATTTTCAGTTCTTTTGTTTTTTTGTCGATTTTTAGTATTTTCATACTTATTTATTGGTTTGAAAACCGTTTTAAATCCTTATAAACCCAAACTATCTATGACAAGAATTGCGATTTTGGATAAAGAGCGTTGCATTAACAAAAATGGGTGTAATTTTGTTTGCGGTAACATGTGTCCTGTTAATAGGGCGGGTAAAGAATGTATTGTTCTAGAAGAGGGAAAAATAATTCCTACTATTAATGAAAGTCTTTGCATTGGGTGTAATATTTGTGTTGCTAAGTGTCCTGCTAAGTGTATTAAGATTGAGAATATGGTTCAGGAATTAAATGAACCAGCTGCTCATAGATTTGGAAAAAATTCTTTTCGTATTTATCGTCTTCCTTTTGTTAGAAAAGGAGAAATAGTTGGTTTGATTGGAAAAAACGGAATCGGAAAATCAACCATTCTTAAAATTCTTGCAGGTCAATTATTACCTAATCTTGGGGATTATGAATCTAAAGCAAGTTTTGAAAAAATTCTTAAGTATTTTAAAGGTAAAGAATTTTTTAATTATTTTAGTGCTCTTGAAACTGGCGGAATAAAAGTTGCGTTTAAGCCTCAGGCAATAACCGATATTCCTAAAGCATTTAAGGGCAAAGTAATCGATTTACTTTCTAAGGTCGATGAAAGAAATAAGCTTAGTGAAATTTCTAAATTGTTGTCTATTGAAAAAATTTTGGACCGAAATATTTCCGAGTTAAGTGGCGGAGAATTACAAAGAGTTGCTATTGCGGCTACTGGTTTAAGAGACGTTGATTTTTATGCTTTTGATGAACCTTCGTCTTTTCTTGATATTAAAGAAAGGTTTAGTATGGCTTCACTTTTACGTTCTCTTGTTAGTGAAAACAAAAGTGTTATTGTTATTGAACACGATTTAGCAGTTCTTGATTATCTTAGTGAATATATTCATATTTTGTATGGAAAACACTCGGTTTATGGTATTGTGTCTAATCCCAAGAGTGTTAAGAATGGAATTAATGAATTTTTAAGTGGTTTTGTTAAGGATGAAAATACTCGTTTTCGTTCTAAGGAAATTAAGTTTAGTGTGAATCCTTCTGCGGATTATAAAAAAAAGAATGTTATTTTTAAGTATCCTGCTTTGAAAAAAACTCTTGGGTCTTTTTCTTTGGATGTTGAAGCTGGCGACCTTAGAGAAGCTGAGGTTCTTGGTATAATGGGTGCTAATGCTATTGGAAAAACTACTTTTGTAAAAATGCTTGCAGGAGTAGAAAAACCCGATTCAAACAAAGTCGATTTTAATTTTAAGGTTTCTTATAAACCTCAATATATTTCTCCTGAAAAGGGAGTTACTGTTTCTGATTTTCTTTCTTCTCAGGAACTTGATAAGTCAGTTTTCAAAAATGAAGTTGATAGGCGTCTTGATATTTCTTCTCTTGAGGACCATTTGCTTTCTGAGTTAAGTGGCGGGGAATTACAAAAGGTTGCTGTGGGTACTTGTTTGTCTCGTGCGAATTCTGATTTGATTCTTCTTGATGAACCAACTGCTTTTGTTGATGTTGAAGACAGAATCAATCTTGCGGATACAGTTAGGTCGGTAATTGATAGTAGAAAAAAGATTGCCATGGTTGTTGATCACGATATCATTTTCCAAGATTATGTTAGCGATAGAATGATTGTGTTTACTGGTGAACCATCATTAAAAGGTTATGCTGGAAAAGCAGTTTCAATGCATGAGGGAATGAATGTTTTCTTAAAAGAAATGAAAATCACTTTTAGAAGAGACCATGAGTCAGGTAGACCAAGAGCAAACAAATTAAATTCGCAACTTGACAAATCACAAAAGAAATCAGGCGAATACTACTACGTTGTTGATTAGTTTTTTAAAAAAGAAAAATAATATCACTCCCCTTCTCTTGAAGGAGAGTAATAAAATATAATTTTTATTCAGTAATAATTTCTATATTCTACGGTGTAGGTTACTTCTGCGGTTCCTTTTGCGGGTACATTAACGTTGAATTCTATTTCGTTTGATGTTGTTTTATCATAGGGCATTGAATTCTTGGTTATTGTCCAATTTTCGCCATTAAGGTTTTCTTTTACTTTTACTGTAACCGCTTCAGCTTTTTGATTTTCTAAAGTAATTTTGTATTCATACTTGTAAAATCCTTTACCGAAGTTTTCTGAATTCACTTCAACTCTTTCACCAGTTATGTCAAAAGCGTTACCTAAAAGAAGTTCAAGTTCATCTTCAGTTTTTGTGTGGTCAATTGAATCTTCGCCAACAAATTGAAGCTGTCCATCGCTATCTTTTTTGTAAACTCTTACAGTTCCTTTAGGCAAAGGCATTCCAAGACCTTGATTTTCAGAGTTTTTGAATTTTAATTTAGTTTGAACTTTAGTATTGCTATACCTTCCTTCGTATACATATTCTTTTTCTGCAGGCACGTTATTGCTTGAGAGTAAAGAAATTTGTTTTGTTTGATTATTATTCAAAGTTGTTTTACTTCCAAGAGTATACATGTGGTACTCAAAAAGAGATTCTTCTCCGAAAGATTTTGGCATTGCAGAACCACCAACAGAATCCATTGTGTATTCTTCGTACACTGCGTTGTATCTAGTACTTGTTACTGTATGAACGTCTCCTGCTACAAGTTTTAGTTTAGTATTAGGATAACTTGTTCCAGAATTATTAGTTATTGTTGTCCATCCAGAAAAATCAAGAGCAGAATCGTCACTATTTACTGTTGCAATATAATCTGCTTGCCAATTTAATCCGCTTGTTAAGTAAATTGTTTGAGTTTCTCGAACACCATCTTGGTCAGCATAAATTTTCCAAACCAAAGTAGGTTTTGTTAATAAACCACCAGGTAATTCTTTGAAACTTATTTTAGATGTATTTGAAAGAGAAATTATTTCTCCATCGCTTTCAAGAATTATTCCATCTTGAAAACTTAAAAGTTTTCCTTTGTATTCTTTTACTTGATCTCCTTCAATTACTTGAATGGTTATTTCTTCATCTAAGTATTTTTCAAGAATCTTGTTTTTACTAACCAAATCATATTCATAATTTTGTTCAATTACAAAAGTGTTAGGGAAAGTAAGGTCTTTGAAAAATACACTAGTAGCATTTATTTGAGACGCAATGTCTTTGAATTGAACTAGGTTTACTCCTTTTTTCAAAGTTAATTCTCTAATGTCTTTTACTAACGCAAGGTTTTGATTATATACTGTTAATTCATTAGAACCTTTTTCATTAGAATTAGCTATTTCGCCTTCAAACAAAGCAGTTTCTGGTTTTCCAACAGCTACTCTGTAAGAAACATCCTCTACATTGAAAGTAGGTCTATTTGGTACTATTATTTCATCGCCACCCATAAGCCCATTAATCGCGATTAATCCAATTAATAAGATTATTCCGGTAGCAAATACTCCTTTAAAAAAATCATTTTTTTGCATGAAATTCACCTCTTGATTAAGTTTCTCTTTCTTAAGTTATAAACCAGTTTCTTTTTTGTTAGTAAAAAACCTAATTTCAAAAACTAAGTTTTTACAAGTAAAATTTTTTGAGAAGTCTGGTATTACTAAGATTAAACTAATTAAATTGTTTTTCCCAGGCGGAAAGATTCTTTTATTAACTTTTCAAAGCAAGTTTTAGTAGTATGTGTTCAATTGCAGGAGCTTATTCAAAGAAAAATCAAGATGTTTCTAATTTAGTCATAGACATGCTTTTTAATTTAAAACACCGGGGACCTGATGCATTTGGAATAAAGACTTTGAATGAAGAAAGCAAATCAAAAAGTTTAAATGATTTAAAAGTAAAAAAAAGTAATGTTTGTATTGCTCATTCTCTTCTTTCAATTACTGATTATTGTGTTCAACCAATTACTCGAAAGAACGTTTC
>CAZHFT010000067.1:0-4764 GCA_964531875.1 uncultured archaeon
ATGTTACTGGCGAAACTAAATATGTTTTAAGAGACCTTGCTTTAAAATCAAAAGCAGATATTGTTCTTGTTGAAATTGGTGGAACAGTTGGGGATTATGAAAATTTATTTGCTATGGAGAGTGTTCGTCAATTAATTTATGAGGAAGGACAAGAAAATGTTTGTCTTGTTAATCTTACTTATGTAATTGAGCCTCATCATTTAGGCGAATTTAAAAGTAAAGCAGCTCAACTTGGGTTGAAACAATTAATGACTCTTGGATTACAACCCGATGTTATTATTTGTAGAAGTCAAAATACAGTAACTGATAATATTCGAGAAAAAATTTCTATGAATGCTAATGTTCCTATGGAAAAAGTATTCACTGCTCGCGATGTGGATAATATTTATGATTTACCAATTTCTTTTAGAACTCAAGGAGTAGATACTGCTGTTTTGAATGTTCTTAATATTGATGATAAGTTTCCTGCTAATGGAAGTAAAAGTCTTAAAGAATGGACTGAAAATAATTCGGTTGCTACAAAAAAAGAAGTTACTATTGGAGTTGCGGGAAAATACACTGGAACTAGTGATGCTTATATTAGTATTGTTAAAGCACTTGAACATTGTGCTAATTTGCTTGAAGCAAAACTTAATGTTCGTTGGATTGAAACCACAAGTATAGAAAAAGGTAAAACAAAAGCAGAAGAAGAAATGCAAGGGATAGATGGAATTCTTATTCCTGGCGGATTTGGAACAAGAGGGATAGAAGGAAAAATTGCTTGTGCAAAATATGCAAGAGAAAACAAGATTCCTTTTTTAGGGATTTGTTACGGTTTCCAAATGGCTGTTGTTGAATTTGCAAGAAATGTTTGCGGAATAAAAAATGCTTCTACTGAAGAAGTAAAAAAAGACCCTGAGAATAATGTTATTTGTATTTTGCCTGAACAGGAAGAAGTTGAAGGGCTTGGTGGAACTCTTCGTTTAGGAGGGTTTGATATTAACCTAAAAAAAGGAACAAAAGCTCATGAGCTTTACAAAAAGGATTCTGTTAGGGAAAGATTTAGGCATAGGTTTAATGTTAATACTAAGTTTATTGAGGTACTTGAAAAAAATGGGTTAGTGTTTTCTGGAATGGCTCCTGAGAAAAAAATAATGCAAATTCTTGAATTAAAAGACCATCCTTTCTTTATTGGAACACAATACCATGCAGAGTTTACTTCAAGACCACTTAATCCAAATCCAATCTATTTTGGTTTTGTTAAAGCAAGTATTGAAAATAAAAAATAATTCAATACTTATTGTTTTATTAAAAAAAAGAAATAAAGAGTAATTTTTAATTACTCTTCTTCGTTATTGAATGCCCATTTTCCACCAGAACCACCTATTAATTCATCTGCTATTTTTGAATCCTCATCAGATACTGGTAGATTATACTCATCTTTTTCTTGTCCGCCGGAATAAATCGTTTTTACTTCGGGTAAGTATTGTTTGAATACAAATACTCCTCCAATTATTAGTAATAGTATTACTAATCCTCCAAGAGGTAAAGCCATGTCGCTTGCTAAATTAACAAATCCAGCCAAAGGTGATTTTTTCGCTTCTTCTTCTGCAAGTAGTCTTGCTTCTTCTTCTGCATCTATTATTGCTTGTTCCTCTGCATTAATTTGTTCAATTGCACTTATTTTGGATTCAAGCAAACTTATTTTTGAATTTGCAGAATCAAGTTTTTCTGTTAGTGAAGAAACTTCTGTTTTTGCAGAAGTAAGTGCTTCTGAATTTTCAGTTAGTTTTTTCCAAAATTCTTTATTGTCAACTTCGATATTTTTAAATTGTTGGTCATATTCTCCAAGTTTTCCGTCTACTTTTTCAGTTATTAAATTTGTTAAGGTTGATTCGTTAGCTAGTTTTATTGAAGTTATATTTTTTGATTCTGTTCCGTCTGAAGAATCAACTTCTATGCTATATGTTCCTGAATCTAATCCTATGTGGTATATGTAAAGTGCATCATTGAAAATAAATGCATTTGAAATGAATGGTGAAATTTCTTTATAAACAATTGCCCCTGAAGAGTAAACTTCAGCAATTTTTTCGCCTGCAATTTTTATTGTTGCAGTTGCGCCTGAAGAGAGGGTTATATTAAATCCCCATGAGGAGTTCTCCGGAATTTCTTCAGGAGAGTTGATTGAAATTGCACTTGCAAAAGATGCAAGTAATATAACTAAAATTAAACTTAAAACTTTTTTAACCATAGAAAAAAATAACTCTTTTATAATTAATAAATGTTGTGTGTATTACAGTTTTATCGTCCCATCAAGGCGGTGGTCTTTGAACTTACGGACATAGCCATAATAGGCATCATAAAAAAACTGCATTCTGTTGCTTATCTCGTGTCGTCTTTCAGAATTGCTTTTTCTTCTCACAATCTCCCTCTTATCTGAAATATGTTGAACTCCCATTTTTCTTCTTTCAACACTCTTCCTTCTTTCTCCCGATCTCCTCTCTAAACGTTTTTCTTTCTTAATGCTTTCAACAAAAAAAATGTTGCATTTCTAATTTTACTGTAGTTAGTTCGTCTTTAATCTCATTAACAGCTTTTTCTGAAAGCGGATTTTTAGCTTCAGTATAACTCCTAAAACGTTTTTCTAGTTCTATAATTTTTTCTTTGACTTTTAATTGCCTGTCAAAAAATTTTTTACGCTGTTCTCTTCTTTTTTTTCGTTGATGAATTTCAAACTTTTTCCTTTTTGGAGTTGGCATAAAATAAAGTTATTTTCAACAAATAATAAACTTTCTGAAAAAGTCCTTTCCACCTTTCTTTTTAAAAAGAACCACTCTCACTTTTAGTCATGCTTGAAAGAGTTACTATTGGAGACAAAGAAATAATCCTCCTTGGAACCGCACACATTTCACAAACCAGTGTGGATGATGTAAAAAAAGCTATTGACGAAGAGAACCCTGATGTTGTGGGGGTTGAACTTGATATTTAAAGATTTAGACAACTTAAGCAAGGGAATAAATGGGGCGATACTAATATTGGAAAAATAATTTCAAGTGGTAGAACTTACTTGTTTTTACTCACTCTTTTACTTTCAAATTTACAAAGAAGTCTTGGTCAAAAAATTGGCATGAAACCAGGAATGGAAATGATGGAGGCTATTAAAAAAGCTGAAGAAAAAAAGCTTCCAATTTTACTTTTAGATAGAGATGTTAATGTTACTTTAAAACGAGCAATGCAAAAAATGACTTTGCGTGAAAAACTCAGATTTCTTTTTTCTATTGCTTCTGGTTTTTTTTCTGGGGCAGAAGAATTAAAATTGACTAGTGAAAAAATTGAATCCCTTAAAGAAAAAGATATGATGAATCAATTAATGCAACAATTGTCTAAAGAAATGCCTTCAATTAAATCAGTTCTTGTTGATGAAAGAGATTCATTTATTGCTCATAGTATTATGCATAATCCTGGGAAAAAAGTTCTTGCGGTGGTTGGAGCTGGGCATCTTGAGGGAATAAAAAGTAAAATAGGAAAAACTACTCCTGAGTATATTAAAGAAATTTCTAGTGTTGAAAAAGGAAATAATTATATGAAACTTATTGCGTTTGTTGTTCCTTTACTTTTTGTTATTTCTATTGCATATATTTTCTTTACTAAAGGTACTGATTTGACTTTGATGGCTTTGTTTTATTGGTTTATTGCAAATGGAGTGCTTTCTGCACTTGGGGTTTTGATTGCAAGGGGACATATTTTATCTGCTTTAAGTGCATTTCTTGCTGCACCATTAACTTCTTTACATCCTTTTTTTGCAGCAGGATGGGTTGCTGGATTTGTTGAAGCAAAAATAAAGAATCCAAAAATTAAGGATTTTGAAAACTTGCGTAATTTGAATTCGGTTGGAGATTTTACTCATAACCAAGTAACAAAAATTTTGTTAGTTGTTGCATTAGCAAATGTTGGTTCGATGATAGGCACAGTAGTAGCCTTTCCATTAATTGCTTCTTTGCTTGGATAAAATTTATTTCTTCAAATAAGGCAATACTTGATTTTTTTGCTCTGCTTCTTTAATGAGTTTTTTTGCGAAAAAAATTCTTTGAATTGAACCAATAAAGGAAATTATTGCGATTAACCATAAAGAAATTTCCAATGCTTTAAAACCTGCAAATTCAATTGAAAAAATCGAAAGCAAAAAACCGAGGAACAAAAGAAGCAATCTTTCTGAATGTTCGCCAATAGCAGGCCAATCTCTGTTATCAGTAATTATTACAAGTGCAACTCTTGGTTTTGCATAACTATTAAGCATTGAGAATGCGAGGGCAAATATTGATGCGATTGGAAAAAGAAATGCAGTTGAAATAAAAAGAATTAATTCTACTACTTTGTCAATCATTGTTTCAAAATAGTTTCCGAATAAAGTTGCTTTGTTTTGTTGTCTTGCGACAGCTCCATCAAAAAAATCAATTGACCCTCCCAGTAAAGCAAAAATAAATCCTTCTAAAAATTTTTCTTGAATAATAAAAAATCCTGCAATGCATACAAGAATTGGCCCAATTAAAGTAAAGAGGAGTGGCGGGAATCCTATTTTTGCAAAAGGTAAAGCAATTGTATTTGTAAATTTTTTTGTTAGTGGCCTTAGTTTTCCAAGCATAATAATTCCTTTGTAATTAGTATAGTATTACAGTAATAAATAACAGTAAATTTATTTATATATACTAAAAAAGCTTCTTACTTTGTGGGTATTATGAATATAAAAAAAATTCGAAAAGATTTTCCTGTATTGCAAAAGAATCC
>CAZHFT010000068.1:0-4589 GCA_964531875.1 uncultured archaeon
TGCAATTGTAAGAGTTTTTTTTACTGCCTTAGTATTAATATCCATCCCCTTATGTTTCAATGTTGCTGTGATTCCTGCAATTCTTCTTGCTTCTGTTTCGTTAGGAAATGCTTCTTTTCGTTTAGCGTATTCATTAGTTACTGCAAAAAAAGGATTAGATGCTATTGCTTTTGCATCCTTTTCGTTTACTCTGAAAAGTAAAATTGCGTCTTTGAGTGAATGTATTGGGTCATGCCGCGCAACTTGGATGCCTTGTTCAAACACATGCACCTGGTATCTTGTGCGTGTTCCTACGTTTGATTTTGTAATAATTACTTCTATTTCGCCATGTTTTTGTCGTTTGAAAACTTTACCTTTTAATCCTTTTAAATTCATAAAAATCATTTCTTTTAATTTTGTTATTCTTCGGTTTGAATATTTCCTTGTTTTTCAAACATCGCAATTATTTCTTCTGTGCTTGTTGCATCTTCGGTTTTTTTTTCTCTAAATTTAATCATTCTTGGAAATCTTAGTGCGTATCCTTGTCCTGAAGAATCTTTTGTTGTGTGCATTGGGCTTTTGGTTATTTCATCTGCAAGTACTTCTATTACATATGTTGGGTTTACCCAAAAATCAGGTTTTATTTCTGATTCGATTCTTGCGGGTTTTTTTGTTTTTGAAATTTTGCTTAATTTTTCTTCAAGTTCGCTTAACATTTCTTCTTTCATTCCTGTTCCTATTTTTGCAATTGTTGTAAATGAATCATTTTCTATGTTGTATACTCCAGTTAATAATCCGCCTAATCCAAATTGTGTTCTTTTTCCTTTTCCTTTAAAGTATCCTAAGATAACCACGTCTATTGAATCATTTAATTCTCCTTTATAGCTTCGTTTAAGTTTTATCCATGCAAATTTTCTTGCTCCTGCAATATAAGGTGCGTTTAAATCTTTTGCAATTATTCCTTCTAATCCATTTTCCACGCTTTTTTGAAAAAATTGTTCAAGTTCTTTTGCATTTTTTGTGATGATGCCTTTTGTTAAATTAATTTTTTTATTTGTTGGAAGTATTTTTTCAAGTTTTTTTCTTCTTTCTTTGAATGGTTTTTTCATGTAATTTGTTCCATTAAGATACATTAAATCAAATACAAATAATTTTAGTGGAAATTCTTCTGCTTTTTTTTCCACATCATATTTTCGTTTTCTTTGAATTGTTACTTGGAATGGAAAATATTGTTGTGTTTCTTCATTAAATGCAAGTGCTTCTCCTTCAAAAATAGCGGTTTTTGCTTTTACTTGTTTTATCACTTCAATGAGGTCTGGAAACATATGAGTCATGTTTTCTGATTGTCTTGAAAAAATGCTTATTTCTTGATTGTTTTTGTGAATTTGTAATCTAAAACCATCATATTTTGCTTCTACTATACACTCGCCTAATTTTTCTATTATTTCTTCTGCATTAGGAAGACGTTCTGCTAAGGTTGGTCTTATTGGAGTTCCAGTTTTGATTTTTATTTCTTCAATTCCTTTTAATCCTTTTAATTTTATTTTTTCTGCGATTGTTCCTAAATCTGAATAAATATTATATTTTTCTTCTATTTTTTGTCTTAATTTTTGTTTGGCTTTTCTTTCAAATTCTTCTTCTCTTTTTTCTTGTTTTTTTTCTTTTAATTCAGATTCTATTTTTTTTGAAATTTTTTTATCTTTTAAAAATTCTTTTAAATAATTTGTTGCTAAAGAATCCATTATTGTTGGGTCTCCAATTCCAAGGCGTAAATTTCCAAGGGGAATTCTTGCAATAAATTTTGCTTCTGTTTTTGATGCACTATGAATTAGTTCTGCAAACATCTTGAGTTTTGTATCTTGGCTTCCTTTTCCTTCAAGGTTTGCTGTTTTTATAAAATTATTAAACACTTTTTCAATTGAAAGTTTTTCTGTAAAAAGAGATTGTTGTTTTTTTTCGCTTGAAAATTTTTCTGCAACTAATCCAAGGTCTCCAAGTTTTTTATATTCTTTTTTTACATCTTCTTTTGAATACCCTGTAGCTTTTGCGATTCCTTGTTCAATTAATCCGTCTCCCAGTCCTGATTCAAGGTCTAGGTGTTTGGCTCCAAGTACTCCTTGTAATAAATAAACAATTTGTTGAATTTCTCTTGAATTTGCTTTTTCAAATAATTCTGATAAAATACTAGTCATTTCTAATCTTGAGGATACTTTTTCAAGTTTTTCAAAATAATTAGCTACTTCTGAAAAATCCATACTTAATTAGTGCTTTAAAACTGTTAAATTTGTTTCCTTTTTTCAAAATAACCTGTTTTAATCAAAAGTTTAATGCTTTTTAAAACTTGTTGTATAACAATTTATAATCTTGGGACCGTGGTGTAGCCTGGTCAGCATTTAAGCTTTGGGAGCTTACGACCCCGGTTCAAATCCGGGCGGTCCCACTTATTTTATTAACTTTGAAAACTAAATTAATTAATGCCTAGATCGAGTATGGCTTCTGCTAGACAAGCAATGTTACTTTGGGGAAAGCGAGAAAAAGTTATTTTGCCCCATTTGCATAGTGAAATGCACAGGAGACGAGTTGTTCATGCAAAGAACGGCAAGCCAAAAGGGCTCATTACAATGGTTCGGGGTCAAGATAATGATCATTGGGCATATTATCCAAAGGAAGAACATATTAAAACTTTTTTTAATGCGGCAGGAAGAGTAAAACACTCAGGTCCTTCTTCTTTTTTTCCAGGTGCCGTTGGTTCTATTGAAATTATTCGTGATTTAAGTAACTCTTGGACTGTAAAATATATGCAAGCGCATTTTTTTACTGGAAAAGGAAGTTCAGTAAATAGAGCTCTTGCTACCAAGTATGGCGGTTGGAGACAAAGGATTCTTGCTGAAATTTTTATCGAAGCTGAAAAAGAAGGGAAGGGAGTTACGTTGAAAAAAAATTTAGGATCTAATATTGATTCTAATTCAGAGATGGTGAGAAGAAGTGTTTTCATAGAAGCTGCTGAAAAAGCAGGGTTCTCAATTTTTAACCAAACCAATAATCTTGTTGCTAGTAAGAAAAAGTGAAAAACCAAATCCTTTTTAATTTCTCTCTAATTTAGTATTTTAATGGTTAAAGAAGAAGAACAGCAATTAGGAATTACAGTTAAAAAATCTGAAGATTTTAATGAATGGTATTCTCAAGTAGTATTAAAAGCACAGTTAGCTGATTATGCTCCAATTAGAGGATTTATGGTTATTAGACCAAATGGTTATGCTATTTGGGAAGGAATTCAAAATTATTTTAATAATGTAATGGAAAAGCATGAAGTTAGTAATGCATATTTTCCTTTGTTAATTCCTAAGAGTTTTTTTGAAAAAGAAGCTGAACATGCTGAGGGCTTTGAACCTGAGTTAGCTTGGATTGAAAAAAAAGAGGGCGAAGAAAGGGTTGCCATTAGACCTACTTCTGAAACAATAATGTATGATTCTTATTCTAAGTGGATTCGTTCTTGGAGAGATTTGCCTTTGAGAATTAATCAATGGTGTAATGTTCTTAGGTGGGAAGTTAAACAAACAAAAATTTTTTTAAGAACAAGAGAATTCCTTTGGCAAGAAGGTCACTGTGTTTATGAAACCAAAGAAGACTGCGATAAGGAAGTAAGATTGTTTCTTGAAGAGTACAAAAAATTAGCTGAAGAGTTACTTGCGATTCCTGTTATTCACGGAGTAAAAACTGACGCTGAAAAATTTGCTGGTGCTTATTACACTACCACAATTGAAGGTTTGATGCCTGACGGTAAAGCTTTACAAATGGGTACTTCGCATAATCTTGGGCAAGGATTTGCAAAAGCATTTGACATTAAGTTTTCTGATAAAAATAAAGTTGAACAATTACCTTGGCAAAGTTCATGGGGTTTTTCAACAAGACTTCTTGGAGCAGTAGTAATGGTTCATGGTGATGATAAAGGATTAGTTTTGCCTCCAAGAGTTGCAAAAAATAAAATAGTTATTGTTCCTATTTTGTTCGAAAAAACTCAAGAAGCAGTAATGAAAAAAGTAAATGAAATTGAAAAAAAATTGAAAAAATTTAAAGTTATTGTTGATGATAGAGATAATTATTCTGTGGGTTGGAAGTTTAGTGATTGGGAATTAAAAGGAATTCCTTTAAGAATCGAACTTGGTCCAAAGGACCTTGAAAAAGGTCATGTGGTGATAGTAAGACGAGACACTGGAAAAAAAGAGTTTGTTAAAGAAGCAGATTTGGAAAAAAGAATTCCTGAATTGCTTGATGAAATGCACAAGGATATGTTTGCTAAAGCAAAAAAATTCTTAGATGATAATACTGTTTTTGCAAAAGATGAGAAAGAATTCAAGAAAGCTATTGATAATAAAAAAATGGTTTATGCTTATTTTTGTGGCGATTCTAAAGTAGAGGAAGAAGTAAAAGAATGGTGTGGTGCATCTTCACGATGTATTCCTTTTGATGAAAAAGAAGCACCTAATGAAAAGTGTATTTTTTCTGGAAAACCTGCAAAAAAAAGAGTTTTATTTGCAAAATCTTATTAGTTAAAAATTTGCATTTTTTTTAATTAAAGTAGGTTAATGTTTTTTCCCATACTTCAATTA
>CAZHFT010000069.1:0-4588 GCA_964531875.1 uncultured archaeon
AAATTGCTGAAGCAATTGAAGGTAAATTATAAACAACAAAGTGTTCGCCGAAAAGAATTGTTTTTCCAAACCCGATTCCTTTACCGCTCATTTTTACTCATCCTTTGGTTTTATTCCAATGCTAATTTTGAATGTTTTGTATCCTATTTTTTCACATGCATCAGATACTTTGTTTTGTAATTTTTTTCCAGGAGTTAAAGCAATTACATTTCCGCCAAGACCAGTTCCGGTAATTTTTGAACCAATCGCGCCATTTTCATTTACAACTGAGATTATTTTTTCTATTTCAGGAGAACTAACTTTTATTCTTCGGAGTAATTCTTGATTTTGATTCATTAATTTTCCTGTTTCAATCCAATTGTTTTCAGTAACTGCGATTTTTGCTTTTTCTATAAGTGCAGAATAATCAGAAAATATTTTTTTGAACTCCTCAGAATTCATTTCTTTTTCTTGTCTAACAAACTCTACTACTTCAGCAGTATCTTTAATTATTCCAGTATCAATCAAAACTATTTCCACTGGTTTTTCAAGAACAAATCTCCCAATTTTATTTTTTTCTTTACCTTTTTCAAACCAAATTATTCCTCCATAAGTAGAAACCGTATTATCTATTCCGCTTGGGTTTTCATGAAAAATTTTTTCTGCAGAAAATGCAATTTTATTTACTGCATCATTGCTAAGAGGAATAGAAAATCTTTGCGCAAGACAACGAATAATTGACACTGCTAAAGCAGCAGAAGAACCCATTCCCCCCATCAAAGACATGTTAGTGGATAAAACTAATTCGAAATTTTTTTCTCGTATTCCTATTTCATTAAGAATTACTCTAATTACTTTGCTTAATCTTTTTTGAGGATCTTTTTCAACATTAATTGATTCGCGAGTAACTAAATCATTAGAAATTATTCCTTCTTTAGATTCTTTATACACACAAGTAGTGTTAAGTTCAATTGCAGCAGCTATTCCCTGCAAACCATAAACAACGAAATGTTCACCAAACAAAATTGTTTTTCCAAAACCTACCCCACTCATTTTTTACCACTTTTATAATTGAGAAGACTGAAATATTTAAACTAATTGTTATGTAGAAGAATTATTATTATTTTTGTTTGATTTTTTTTATTAAACAAATTATTTTGCTTATTCTTCCACTTTAAACTTATAACCGTAAGCAATTGCGCCTTCTTCATCAATGTCGCTTATTTTTCGGAACACTTTTTTTACTTTTGCACCTTCTTTTATTTTTTCTTTTGGAGAATCAACTATTTGAGTTAGCATTCTTACTTTGTTTTCTAATTCAATTAGTGCTAAAAAGTATGGTGTTTCTTTTTCAAATCCTTGTGGACCTACATATACTTCAGTTAATGAAACAATTTTTCCTATTCTTGGCATTTCAATTGGAACTAATTTTCCTTTTCTTCCTTGTTTTGGATCAACTACTCTTGCGGGAAAAAATGCTTCTCCTGTTTCTTCATTTATGTTTCCTTCTAATCTGTATCTTTCTGGGTATTTTCTCCAGTGTAGTGGTAATGAGTTTTGAACCATGTTTTCACCTCTAAGCTTTTTTGTATAAATGAACCACTGCGGTGGCTCCTGAGCCTCCAACGTTATGAGTCATTCCTATTTCTGCATCTTTTACTTGTCTTTTTCCTGCTTCTCCATTTAATTGTAAATATGTTTCTATTGCCTGTGCTACTCCTGTTGCTCCAACCGGGTGGCCTTTTCCTTTTAATCCGCCGGAGGTATTAATTGGAATTTGTCCTGAAATTTGTGTATTTCCTTGTTCAGTAAATTTTCCGCCTTCGCCTAAGGGGCAAAATCCAAGCGATTCTATTGCCATTATTTCTGCTATTGTAAAACAATCGTGAACTTCTGCAAATGAAACATCGGTTGGTTTTATTCCTGCTTTTTCATATGCTTGTTTTCCTGCGATTTTTGCAGCTTTTGTTTCATATAAGTTTTCTCTGTCTGCTAATGCAAGTGTATCAGATGCTTGTGTTGAAGCGATTATTTCTACTGCTTTGTCGTTTATTTTTTTTGCTTGCTCCGTTGGCATTAATAGTACTGCTGCTGCTCCGTCTGTTATTGGAGAACAATCAAGTAATTTTAATGGTGATGAAACATACCCTGATTTCATTACATCATCAATTGTTATTTCTCTGTGAAACTGCGCGTATTTATTGTTAACTGCATTACCGTGATTTTTTACTGCTACTGAAGCCATTTGTTCTTCGGTTGTTCCAAATTTTTTCATGTGCTTCCTAGCCATTAAAGCATATAATGCTGGAAAACTTGCTCCAACAAATAATTCTGTTTCTTGGTCGCCTGCTCCACCAAGTGCAAATCCTGCATCTTCGGTTGAAACTTCAGTCATTTTTTCTACTCCTCCAACAGCAACTACATCATGTATTCCTGATGCTACTGCCATGTAACCCATTCTTAAGGCAACTCCGCCTGATGCGCAAGCAGCTTCTACTCTTGTTGATGGTACTGGGTTTAATCCTAATTGGTCTGCAATTAATGCTCCAATGTGTTCTTGTCCAACAAATCTTCCTGATGCCATACAGCCACCATAAACTGCATTTACATCTTTTCGTTCTAAGCCTGAATCTTGTATTGCTTTTACTCCTGCTTCTGCAATTAATTCTTTGAAACTTTTTTCCCATTGCTCTCCGAATTTTGTTAATCCTACTCCAACTATACTAACGCTTCTCATTCATAATCACCTTACAACGTCTTAATTTTTTTCCTGTGAATAATGTATTCTGAATAGTCAACATATTCTTTGTCTTCTATTGCTTTTAATAATGGAATTTTTGCTCGTTTATTTTTGATGTTTTCTGTTACTGTTAAAATAAATGCATCGCTTCCTGAACCAGAACCATAACTTACTGCAAGAATTTTGTCTCCTGCTTTTGCAATATCAAGAACTGATACTAACCCAACCATTGTTGCGCCTGAATAAGTGTTTCCAATATACGGAGTCATTAATCCTTGTTCTATTTGTTCTGGGGTAAATCCAAGAATTTTTGCTGCTCGTTTTGGAAACTTTCCATTAGGTTGATGAAATACAGCGTACTTAAAATCGCTTGGTTTTGTTTTTGTTTTTTCCATTATGTTTTTTGCTGCATTTAAAACATGTTTAAAGTATGCTGGTTCGCCTGTAAATCTTCCAGCGTGACTTGGAAATTCTGCGTGTTGTCTTCTCCAAAAATCAGGAGTGTCTGTTGTAAATGAAATTGTTTCATTTATTTCCGCGATTATTTCTTCTTTTTTATTTCCAACAATAAATCCTGCTCCGCCTGAACCTGCAGTAAATTCTAAAGCATCTCCTGGTCTTCCTTGGGCAGTATCCGCTCCAATTGCAAGACCATAATTTATCATTCCTGCTTTTACTTCAGCATAAACTAATTGTAATCCTGCGGTTCCTGCTTTACATGCAAATTCTAAATCTGCCGCCATTAATTCGGTTCCTGTGTTTATTGCTTCTGCTACAATAGAAGAGGTTGGTTTTACTGCATAAGGATGTGATTCTGAACCCACATAAACTGCACCAATTTCTTTTGCTTCAATCTTTGCAACTTCGAGTGCTTTTCTTGCTACCTCAACACTAATTGTTGCAGTGTCTTCATCCCAAGAACCAAGTGCTTTTTCAATTACTCCAATTCCTACGGAAACTTTCTTACCATCTTTTTTCCAAACTTTTGCAATTTCTTCTACTTTGATTCTTTTTTTTGGAACATATGCTCCGTAACCAACAATTCCTACTGTCATTTTTTCACCATCTTATTTTTAACGAAAGCTACTGCAAAACCTAGAATAACCGCGGCTAGATAATTGCGGAAATAATCAACTGCAGAAAACATTTTTTCCCAATCAAAAATCACAAATGGAAATCCGAATGAATTAGGCCATTGCAATCCAGCAATAGTGAGAACAAATTCTATAACAACAAAAATTGTTAAAACAATAAAAGAATAAACAATCCCTTCTTTCAAAACCGCTTTCATTTTCCCGCCTCCAGTATTTCTCTTGCGCTGGTTTCGTTAATGTTTTTTTCAGTAATCATTTGGTTTGCAACTTCATCAATTTGTTTTCCTGTTGCGCCTGCTTGTACAGCAATATTTTTTGCGTGAAGATTCATGTGTCCTCTTTGAATTCCTTCTGTTGCTAATGCTCGCATTGCAGCAAAGTTTTGAGCTAAACCAACACTTGCAATTATTTCGCTGAGTTCGTTTGCTTTTTTTACTCCAAGAATTTTGATGTTTATTCTTGCAGTGGGATGCGTTCTTGTTGCTCCACCCACAAGACCAACTGCTAAGGGTAGTTCTATTTCTCCAACTAAATCGCCATTAGTATTTTTATAATATTTTGTAATTGGTAAATATTTTCCAGTCATTGATGCAAAGGCGTGCATTCCTGCTTCTACTGCTCTAAAGTCATTTCCTGTCGCAATAACAACTGCGTCTATTCCATTCATTACTCCTTTGTTATGAGTACATGCTCTAAATTTATCGTTTGCTGCAAATTCATACGCATCAAGAACTTTTTCTATTGTGTCTTCTCCAATAACTTCTTTTTTCCAAAT
>CAZHFT010000070.1:0-4508 GCA_964531875.1 uncultured archaeon
AACATGGTTTGGAATAAACGTATTACTAAGCTTTGTATTTGCATTAATAACCTACAAAATTTCACAAACGCTAGACCTAAGCAAAAAAATAACAAACCTACTGATTGGATTGCCAGTATATAACAAAACAGGAAAATGGGTAGGGTTAGTAGAAACAATAAAGAGAAAAGAAAGTATCACTTACAAAAACAAAAAAACAAGCAAACTAATAAAACTAAAAAAAGGACAATTCTTGTTCAGTGAAGGAAAAGTACAAGTAACCTAAAGTACAAAAACTTAATTAGAAACAATTGCTTTTTTTGAAAGTTCTTTAAACATACCAATTTTAATTATTTTTTTTAAACTTGTCAAAAGCTTTGTTTTGTTTGTACTTTTAACAAATGCATTTTCAATAACATCAGACAAAGTAGACACAGGAATAATTTTTATTTTACTTAATTTTTCTTTTGATAAAACAACATCTCCAAGATTTGATTTAGGTAAAATTACTTCCTTAAACCCTGCTTCAATTGCAGCACTAACTTTTGCAGTAGCTCCGCCAATAGGAAGAACTTCACCCCTAACACTAAGCGAACCAGTCATTGCAAGATTTTGTTTAATTGGGATTTGTTCTAATGCTGAAACAACTGCTGTGGCAACACTAACTGAAGCAGAATCTCCTTCAACACCACTATAAGATTGTAAAAATTGAATATGTATGTCCTGTTTAAAAATATCCTTTCCAGAAAGTTTCTTTATTATAGCTGAAACATTTTGAACTGCTTCCTTAGCAATTTCCCCGAGTTTACCAGTAGCAATGATTTTTCCTTCACTACTAGATTGAGCAGGAGAAACCTCTGCTTCAATAGGCATTATTAAACCAGCATCGCCATCAGCCATTACTGCAAGACCATTTACTCTACCAATAGCAGAACCAGTAAAATGATACACATCATAATCGCGTTTGTTTTCAATCATCTTGTCAACCATTTGTTGTTCAAGAGTTCTTGCAGACATCTTTGCTTCAAATATATCTTGAACCGAAACAAGCGCATGGTTTTTTTGTTTTGCAACATCACCAGCAGCTCTAATTAAACCGCCTAAGTCTCTAAGCTTTAAAGTTAATTTGTTCTTTCTACCCGCACGTTTTTTTGCTTCAAAAATAATTTCTTCAACTGCGCCCATTGAAAAATGAGGAATCTGCTTGTCGTTTATAACTTCCTGTGCAACAAATTGAACAATTTTATTTCTATTTTCTTCAGTATCATTCATGTCCACATTCATATAAGCTTCATAACCATAACCCCTAATTCTACTTCTCAAAGCAGGATGAACTTTCTCAAGGTCCTCATAATTTCCAGCGGCAACAAGAACAAAATCGCAAGGAATTGGTTCTGTTCTAGTCATAGCACCCGAAGACATTTCACTCTGACCACTAATAGCATACTTTTTTTCTTGCATTGCAGTTAAAAGTTCCTGTTGAGATTTTTGAGTTAACGTAGCAATTTCATCAACAAATAAAACTCCTCCCGAAGCACGATGAATCATTCCTGGTTCAATTCTTAAATGTGCAGGAGTACCAAGACCTCCACTTTGAAGAGGGTCATGCCTAACATCCCCAAGAAGCGAACCTGCTCTTGCACCAGTTCCTTCAAAAAAAGGAGCAATTTTATTTTTAGCATTATTAATCAAAAGTTTAGGAGTTGTATTCCCTGATTTCATTTTCATTTGTGAACCAAGTGCAAAACCAATCATTAAAAATCCGCCAAGAATAAGAGTAGCAGCATAAATCATATCAGGCATGAAACCAAAAGACCAAATAACATAATTCAAAATAAACCAACCAAAAGGCAAAATAAGACTTAGCAAACGAGCATTATCTTCTTGAGCTTGAGATTCCACTCTAGCAGAATCAAGAATTTTTTTTCCTTGTCCTGCAATAACAACCTTAACCTTAGGATTATTCATGTCCTCAGAATTAGGATAAATCAAAATATCTGTTAATCTTTTAAGTGGCATTATTTCAGACATTGCTTTAGCAATCATTGACTTACCAGTACCAGGCAAACCAACAAGCAAAACATTTCTTTTTTGAATCGCCGCCTTTCGAATAAGCTCAACTGTTTTTTCCTGTCCAATGATTTGTCCTAAAAGTAATTTAGAAACTGGAACCTCTTTAGTAGACTTGAGTTTTAAAAAATTAGACATACTTTATACTATATAAGAATCAATATTAAATATGTGACGGTGAAGTGAAAAAAAAGAAAAAAAACCTATTCGGCAATACAAACAATTATTTATTTCCATTACACTAATATAAAATATGCCAAAAGTAAAAAGGAGAAAAATTGACCTTAATCCTAATGCCCCGACTGAAAAACGAAGAACAAATTTTACTTTTCGGGAAGAAAAACATAGAAGAGGCAGAGAAGAATTTAAGCATTGGGGCGTAGAACCGGCAAACAAACGCATATTTGAAAAACACCCGCAAGTATTTGGAACTCAAAAAAGAGTTAAAGGAGCAGAATGGATTGGTATTGATGGGGTAATTGATGAGACGAAAAAGACTTTATATAGTAGTGGATTTCCAAAAGTTCTTAAGATTCCTAAATTTGTAACTAATTGGCATGTTGATCGCAGAAAGAAAAAAGGCACAATTACAGACCGAAAAACAAGATAATTTACTGAATATACACAAAAATAAACTTTATTTATTATTCATTAGCATACTATTAGTTTTACTATGAGCAACAAAATAAAAATTGTTTTTCTTGGAACAAGCGCAAGCACTCCAACAAAAAACAGAAACCTAACAAGCATTGCGCTTAGAACCGAAGGAGAATGGCTACTCTTTGATTGTGCAGAAGGAACACAAAGACAAATGATGAAAGCCAAAACAAGCTACTTAAAAATAAACAATATTTTCTTATCCCACTTACACGCAGACCACATACTAGGATTAGGCGGACTTCTTGCAACAATGAATATTCATGGAAGAGATTGGCCACTAACAATATATGGCCCAAAAGGAGTTGAAAAAGTAGTAGAATCAATGCTGAATCTTGCAATGCTCAAACCAGGATTTGAAGTAAAATCTATAGAAACAAAAAAAGGAATTATACTTAAAAAAGAAACTTTTACCGTAGAAGCAATACCCCTAAAACACGAAATAAGTTGCTTTGGATACATTTTCAAAGAAAAAGATACACTTGGCGAATTTAATCGTAGCAAAGCAATAAAATTAGGCGTACCAATAGGCCCAATGTTTAGCGAATTACAACGAGGAAAAACTTTGAAACTAAATGGAAAAACAATCAAACCAGAAGACGTAATTGACAAGAAAAAAGCAAAAAAAGGATTAAAAATTTCGTTTATATTTGACACTCTTCCAATAAATAGTTACCATAAAGCAATAGAAAATTCAGACTTATTAATTCATGAAGCATCATTCTTGAACGAACTTTTACCACGAGCAAAAGAAACATTTCACACTACAGCATTACAAGCAGGCGAAATTGCAAAAAAAACAAAAGCAAAAAAATTAATTTTATTTCACTTAAGCGCAAGACACAAAGAAAACGAAAAATTCGAAAACGAAGCAAGAAAAGAATTTCACAACGTAATTGTAGCAAAAGATTTAATGGAAATTGAATTATAACAAGATGATTGAATGATAAAAGAAAATTATAATTCTAAAGTTCTTGTAGAAATGTGGGCAGATTTTATAGACTGGGAAAAAAGAAGAAAAGGCGAGAACGGATTTTTAAAACAGAAATTGGTTGAAAATAATGTGCATAAAATTTTCGAGTCCTGCCTTGGCGACGGTTGCGATACAATTTATTTACTCAAAGAAGGATTTGAAGTTATAAGTAACGACCTTGATAAAGAATTTATAAAAAAAGCTCAACAAAATGCAAAGAAAGAAAATGTTAAACTTAATATTACAAGTTATGATTGGCGAAAATTAGCCCAGCATTTTGAAAAAGAATCATTCGATGCGGTTCTCTGCCTTGGAAATTCAATTACTTATTTGTTTGACAAAAAAGACCAAATTGAAACTTTAAACCAATTTAAAAAAATGCTAAGAAAAAATGGAACTCTTATAATTGATGAAAGAAATTACGAATACTTCCTTAACTACAAAGAAGAAATTCTAAAAGGAAATTTTGAGTACAGTGGAAAATATGTTTACTGTGGAAACAACGTACACGGCTACCCAATAGAAATTGAAAATGATAAAATAGTAATGGAATATTATGACCCGATACGAAAGAAAAAAGGAAATTTAACTTTGTACCCATTCAAAAAAGGAGAATTACTTGAATTGTTAAAAGAAGCAGGTTTTACAAAAATAAAACAATATGCTGATTATTCTGAAAATCAAAAAGAAAACCCGGATTTTTTTCAATATGTTTGTAAAAAATAAAAAAACAATTTCGCCTCAAAAGACCTAATGAAAATTGAATTGTAAATAATTTACTTATTCAAACTCCACAAACTGTTTGAATTATTGTTCCATCAACAGCTAC
>CAZHFT010000071.1:0-4467 GCA_964531875.1 uncultured archaeon
TCCTTCTTTTATTTTTATTTTTGGTTCAAATTTAAGTTTTTCTTTTGCTTTTGAATTATCTGCAATAAATCTAACAACTTCTCCTTTTCTATTGTCTTCAATTGTGATTTTTGTTTCATTATTCATTTCTTTTTGAATAATTTTTGCAACATCTAAAATTGCAATTCCTTCTCCTGTTGCAAGATTATAAACTTCATTCTTTTTTTCTTCAAATCCTTTTATTATTTTTATTACTCCTGTAATCACATCATCGATGTAAGTAAAATCAAGTAATTTTTCTCCTCCAAATACAACTAAATCTTTATTTTGGTGAGTTAGTTTGATAAATAATGGAATTACTCTATCGCTATCATCGTACATTCCATAAACATTTGAAAATCTTGTTATAACAAAATCAATTCCATAACATCGTTTGTATGCTTGTACAAGTGCTTCTCCTGCAATTTTTGATGCAGTGTAAGGGCTTTCACAATCATCAATTCTGGCATCCTGTTCACAACTAACATCTCGTTGAGTATTTCCATATACTTCTCTGCTTGAAGCAAATACATTTTTTTTAATATTATTTTTTCTACAAAACTCCAGCACATTGAAAACCATTTTTATATTATCCAATGCAAGTTCTGGTTCAACCACTAAATTGTATACTCTTGCATTTGCTGCAAGATTAATCACTATATCAAAATCAGAATCAATTTTTTCAAAAAAATCTTTTTTTCTTAAATCTGCAATAGTGGTTATTTCATTTATGTGTTTGTTCCACTTGTTTTCTTTAACATCTATTCCTTTTACAACGAACCCTTGCTCTAGCAATTTTTCGCACAAACGAGTTCCTATTGTTCCACTACTTCCAGTTACTAAAATTTTTTTCATTTTTAATCCTCTTTTTATAATATAAGATTTGCAAATAATTATAAAACTCCTTTTTGGTTCAAATTTAAATAAGTAATTTTCCAAACCTCAGCGAGCCAATAAACCGGCTTGTTTTTACTGCCAGAACATATCCAATTCCTCCAAGAATAATTATTCCTGTGTGTATTGGGCTTTTGTTTTCAAGAAAAGTAATTCCTCTGGGCGAACTTAAACTAAATCCTTTTCCTTTATCCCATATGCCAGTTGCAACTCTAAAATCTTGCATTGGGTCAATCAAAAAGCCATATTTAATATTCAAAAATTCTTTGCAAATCTTTGTGGGGTGTTTTTTGTAAAGAAGAACATCATTTTGGTGAAAATAAAGTCTTTGAAGAACATGCTTAATTAATCCTATAATTGTTTTTGGTTTTGTTTCTGTGTGGTCGTGGAAATATCTTGTTTTTATTAGTTTGAAGTCATATCCCAAATCCATTATTTTAAAACTTAAATCAGTGTCTTCTCGATAATATCGATATGTTTCATCATATCCTCCAACCTTCTTGAGAAGTTCTTTTCTAAATCCTGTTGAAGTTCCGCCATAATAATCATAGCCACTAACTACTCCTATTTTTTTTGAATCAAAACCACTTGTCATTTTTTGTAACCAGTCTTTTTCTGCAACACAATCATGGTCCATATTAATTATTATTTCATATTTTGCTTCGGCAATTCCTTTGTTTCGAGCCTTACAAACCCCTTGATTTTTTTGATGAAAAACTCTTAAGTTTTTTTTATTTTTTTTGAATTCTTCAAGAAATTCTTTTGTTCCATCGGAGCTTCCATCATTCACAACAATTATTTCATACTCCCCGTTAAATTTTTGCTTGAGTAATGCTTCGAGTGTTCGTTCTAAAACAACTCGATTATTATAAGTAGAAACAATCACACTTGCATTCATTCCCGAGCGTACTCCTCGGGAGGGAGTGCCCGCCTTCGGCAGGGCATAATTAGAGGTCATGTAGAAAACTCCTTTTTTACAAATTCCTCTAGCAATTGATTAATTTTTCCTTTTTCAATTCTTGCGGGGGTAAAATTTTCTATTTCTTTTAATTTTTCTTCCAATTCATTAATTTTCCACACCGCTAAACCAATTTTTTTTTCTTCTACTACTTTAGCTAATTCTAATTGGTGATTATTAGTATGTTCTTCAAATTCTTTTTTTCTCGGAATAACAATCATTTTTTTATTTAAGTTTTTACAAAGGCCAATGTTTCCTTCTCCTGCATGAGTAATAATCAAATCAGCTTCTTTAATTTTTTTTTCAAATTCTTCTAATCCAAAAAATGGAGTTAGTTCAAAGTTTTTTGGTTTGTAATTACTGTATCCGCTTTGGCAAATAACTTCGCCCCTAATTTTTTTAACTGCAATTAATTCGTCTATTTTTTGTAACAATCTATTGAATTGTTGCGGGTGAGTTCCAACTGTTATAAATGTTTTCATAAAAATCACTTAAAAGATGCTTCCGCCATATACTCCTTTTGGATAATATTTTTCAAGTTCTTTCCATTGATAGATAAATAAGTCTGCAAAAAGATAAGCGATTTTTCCACTTACCCCTGGTTTTGTTGGCCTACAAAAACTTTCAATAAAAACAATTTTTTTCCCAAGCAATTTTCCCGCTACACATGCCACTAATCCTACATCAGCACCTGTGGAAATAATAATTTTAGGATTTTCTTTTCTAATTATTTTTAAACATTGAAAAAAACTCTTTATTGTTGCAAATGGATTTCTTCTTGGTAATTCTACAAAAAATACTTTTTCTTTTTTTGCAAGGCTTTCGCTATCGCTTCTTTTAAAAGTTATAAAAAAGTGTTCTTTTTCTTTGTAAAATTCTTTAAGCTGTAACATTTCGGTTAAATGTCCTCCAGCAGAACAAGCTAAACATATTTTTTTACTCATTGTATCTATTCTTTTTTTTTTAATGTTAAATCTTTTGGTATTACTATATGTTTTTTCTGTTTTATTTGGTACAATGATTGGAAACAGTTCTTTTAATTTACCTTAAAAACCTTATGACTTCTCTTTCTATAATGCTGGATTTAAGTTCTTTGCAAAAAAAAATTCTTGCACATAAAACCGAATTATTTTTTATTTTTCTAATTTTTTTACTAGCTTTTGGTATAAGAGCTCACTTAATGATTTATGATTTATTATTTGGTTACGATTCTTATTTTCATGCAAGAATAGCATTTGACGTTGCTAAAACATTTACTGTGCCTCCAATTGATCCTCTTGCTTATTTTCAACTTGAAAAAGGGGCACTATTGCCTGAAATAGGAACCTTTTTTTGGTATTTTACCGCAATAATTTTTAGAATATTTACTTTTTTCCAACCGGTTACTAAAGAAGCATGGATTGTAGCAGTAAAGTTCTTCCCTGCAATATTTGGAGCACTAACTAGTGTTGCAATGTATTTTCTTGGAAAAGAAGCTTATAATAAAAAAACTGGGGTAATAATGGCATTTTTTGCAGCTGTTGTTCCTGCTTTTGTTTATCGAACAATGGCTGGTTTTTTTGAAGAAGATTCACTTGGATTTTTGTGGTTTGTAATAGGATTATATTTCTTTATTAAATCAATTAAAAATGCAGAATTTAATAAAAACTCAATTATTAATGCTGTTCTTGCAGGGATATTTTTTACTTTAATGGCAATAACTTGGGGTTTATTCTTGTTAATTCCTCTTGTTTTAGTTGCTTGGTTTGGTAGTACTCTTGTTCTTGGTTGGTTTAGAAAACTTGAAAAAGAAAAAATGATTAATTTAGTGAAAAATTTTGCAATTACTTTCTTATTATTCGCAGTTTTAACTACTCTTTTTACTGGGCCTAATTGGATTGGCACCACAACAAATTATGTTACTCAATACTTGCCAATTAGTGGAGAAAATATCGATAGAATCGAACACACAGAAACAGAAGCTAATGTTTATTCAGCTAGTGTTGGAGAAGAACAAAAAGGAGTTAATTTTTGGGGAAATAAGTATAATGCATTAATAGTTTTTCCAATTATAATGCTCTTATTTTTTGTACCTGTTCGTTTATTAAGAAAAAAGACTGATTTTGTAACTCTCTTAATGTTTTATTGGGTTTTAATCACAATGGTAATGGCTTATGTAAAATTAAAATTCACATTTACTTTTGGGTTACCTATTGCTGTTGCTGCAGGAGTTGTTTTTGCAGAATTATTTTCTTGGCTTGGTAATAGACCAGGATTTGAAAAAAAATTGGTTGCTTTTGCACTTGGATTTATGTGTTTAATTGGAGTTGCTGCGGGTTCTTTTTTTGTTTCTCAAAATGTTCCTGGAATAGAACAAAATACTGGTTGGAAAGAAACTCTTTATTGGATGGAAGAAAATACTCCTGAAGATTCTACGTTTTTTAATTGGTGGGATGAAGGACACTGGACAACTTTTATTGCTGAACGAAAAGTCAGTTCAGATAATCGAAATTATATTTTCAAATCAAATTCTGATGTTGCAAGGTTTATGCTTTCTCAGGACTTAAACGAAGCAGATGAAATACTTAAAGAGTATAATCCCGATTTTATTCTTTTAA
>CAZHFT010000072.1:0-4428 GCA_964531875.1 uncultured archaeon
TTTCTATTTTAATTGCCTTAGCCACAAGTTCTTTTTCTTCATCTTCAAGCATTCTTTCATAAGCCAATAAAGCCTGTCTTATTACTTCGGTTTGGTTGCCAGCATATCCTTTTTCAATAGCTTTATTTACTATTATTTCATAAGGTAATCCAAGGTTCACATTCACATTATCACCAATATAATAAGTGTGCATTAAACTATATAAACATTAAGCATTCAGCATATTATTGAATAACCATTAATTAAATTAACTTTTAATTCAAAAAAATTCAAAGTTGCTGTGTTAAGTCCAATTCGCCTTTAGGTTCATCGTATACAAGCATTATATCGTAGCTTTTAATGAAGTCAGGGTAAGTTTCTTTCATTGTTTTCATTAATTGATTGGCTTTTTCAAAAGACTCAACATCCATTTCAAGTTCCAAAAGCCACGGCCCGATTTTTTTTTCATAATGGAAAACATTTCCTAATTGCCTACAATATTCTTTAAGAGAATCATCATGTTCTTTAGAAATATTTTTGAGGTCAATAATGACTTTGTAAAAACCCATTCCTATTTTGCTCACATCAGGTTGAATTCTGAAAACACTAATTACTTTTTTTTGTTTCAATTCTTTTATTCTATAAGAAACTACTCTAGGAGTTAAACCAGTTTTTTGTGCAAGTTCAATAGAAGAAATTCTTGCATTAGTAGAAAGTTCTTTGAGAATCTTTTTGTCAACATCATCAATAGGCACACTTTCAAGTTTCTCGTACCAAGCTCTTCCAATTGAAGGTTTGTTCAAAAAATACCCTCGTGAAAAAATCTCAACTTCAACGTGTGCAGCCAAACTCTGTTTCAATATGTTTGTTCCAAACTTGGAATTAAAATCAACAACTGTTTCATGGAACTCTTTTACATCTTTAACAAAAATACTGTAAATCATATTCCATTTTCCTGTGCAAAGACCAACCCACCAAACTTTTTTATTTTTTTTCAAATAAGTGATTATTTCCTTTTCTTTTTTTGGAGTCATGTTTTGTAATTCCAAATAAACATTCCAAATAGTCAAACCAAGTCGACCAGCATCAAGTAAAGTAACAAAATTTTTAATTACTCCTTCTTTTTGTAATTTATTAATTCGATATTCAACTACATTTCTGCTTTTGCTTACTTTCTTAGCTAATTCAGAAATAGGTTGCCTTGCATCAATATCCAATTCATACAAAATTTTTCTATCTAATAAATCCAACTCCATATTATAATATACTACAAAACTACTATATAATATTGTCGTTTTCTACAAAAATAGATTAGAATCTTATATATTCCTCACAAGCGCTAATTAGTATAGATTCATAAAATTTTGTTAAGTTAAAATAGGGGTAATTATTTTGGGGTGGATTTGTTCAGTTTGTGGTAAAAAATTGCCTTATGATGTTTTTGGCGATGCTCAAAAACATTTAACTTCGCATTGGGGAATTTATGCTGAATTAATTCATGAAAATAATTGTACTGGAAAATATAGTTAGGTGAAAACATGTTTGTTGAAATAATAATGCATTTTTTAGCTTTGGATTTTTCATGGTTTTTAAAATTAATTACAGTAAACCCAATAATGACTTTTATGTTAATTGCAACGTGTTTTATTTTTCTTGAAGGTCAAAATTTAATTAAAGGTTCGATAATAATTTTGTTAACTATTTTTGCATCTCTTGATTTTGGAAATATTTTGGGGGTATCTATTCTTACTGGGGGTTTTATGCTTATTTATTATTTGTCAAAAATTTCATTACTTATTTTAGTTGAAGGGAGTGAAAATTTGAAAAAGAATATGTTTTTTATAAACGAATTTCAATTTTTTACAGTTTTAATAATTGCATTACTTTTTTTTCAGTGATTTTTTATGGGGTTTATTTCAAAATTAACCGAAACTGCAATGATGGTTACAATTGGGTATATTGGATTGATAACTTTAACTTTATTAGGTGTGCAATTTGGGCCACTTACAAATAAATTAATAGGATTAATAGTTATTGCAAGTTTAGCTTCATGTTATACATTTTATTTTAGACTTTAATCGATTTGAAAAACATCCTCAATTCTTTTTTTCCCAAGCGCTTTAGTAATTTTAAAAGCAAGTTCCAAGGAAGGGTTATACCTTCCCTGTTCAAGAGCAATTATAGTTTGTCTTGTCACACCAACTTTTTTAGCGAGCTGTTCCTGAGTCAAGCCAAGAGATTTTCTAATAAATAATATTTGATTGTGCATTATTCTTTCTTCTCCAACCAATAATTACTTATTCCTTTTACTATTACTGCTCCGAATAATGCAATTGCAATAAACGGATTAACATAAAATTCTTGGATAAGTGCATGAGTAATTATATCATAACCCATTCCAATAGTTAGAATAACAACCATGAACCAAGCAGCATTTCTTTCAGCAATAGCTTCATGTCTTTCTTCGCGTTCATCTTTGTTAAGTTTTCTCATTATGTCAAGTATATCTATTAAGAGTAAGCCTGTCCAAATTATTGTTACTCCGAATCTTATTTCTTCAGCCCCTTGGTATATTGTATGAAATGCTATAATTGGCAGTAAAAATACTGCTATGTAAATCCAACCTTGCCAAGTTTTTGGAGTTATTCCCCAACCACCAAATTTTCTTCTTTGAAACCATTCTGGTTTTCCAATCATGCCAAAACCTCCATGTAAAAAATACTTACACCACTATATGTAATATATTTCTTACATATATAAATGTTTCTTTAAATTAGAAAAGTTTAAATACTATAATTGAATTTAACCCCCGTTGAAAGTTAAGTATTTAATTACCCATTTTTTCTAGTGGGGATTTCTTTCTTTGCAAAAAGTAGTAGTATATTGTTCCAATTATTCCTGTTCCAATAATTACTAAAATTAAAACAATTGCTATTAGTAGTGTTGAATCAAATGGTTTTTCTTGTTCTTTTGTGTTTGGTTCAATCTTTTCTGCTGGTGGTTGTTTTTCTATGCATTTTCCTTGTTTGCATTCCCTGTCGTTGTCGCAGACAGCTCCGTTTTCTTTGTTGTTGAATTCACAAGCTCCGTCTACGCAATAGTCAAATGTACATGGGTTAGCGTCATTGCAAAATATTTCAACGCAGGAGTCTTCAGGAGCTATCTTTATTGTAATGCTTGGTTTTTCCATGCTTTCAAAAGATTCCGTGAATTCTGATATTTCCAATGAGTTAAAATCATAGTAAACACTTTTTTCCTCGCCTGCTTCAAAGTTTCCAAATATAAATTTTATAACAGGATCTTTTTCTATAATCTCATAGTTTGAATCAATTGTTATCATGTCTGCATTCTCAACCAGCTCTTTTGGCACAGTTTCCAATAACTCAACTTGCTCAAGCTTTTTTCCCGAAACATTTTTTACCACCAGTTCTATGCGGTGATCATAAAACACTATTTTGTTACTGCTGTTAGTAACCTTGCTGGATTTTAAAATTCGTGTTATTCCAAAGTCTTTTTCTGTTGCAACTCTCAGTTCAGGTTTTACAATTCTACCTTTTACCATTTTTTGAACAGGCAATTGTTCGCTTGCAAAAGGCACTGTTTCAGTTTTAATCAACCAAACAAATTCTTTATCTAAAGTTTTTTCTCCTAAATCATCTTTTTCTTCTGCAATACAGTTTCCCAAACAACATTTACTTGTGTTATTTGCTGTTATCCATTGCCCAGAACAAGTTTCGTTTTCACTGCATTTGCTTCCGCCTCTGTTGGATTCACAAGGTCTAGGTGTGTTTCCTGATCCACTTGGTATAATGTTGGACGGAACAACGGTTTGCGAAATATTAATGTTTAACGTTTTGTTTTCGTCTATATTCACAGTCATTCCGTTTGTGTCATAGCCTGTTAATGTGACATTGATGTCGTATGGCGAGTAAGAATTTTGGCCGTCTGAATTTTGGTTGTAATCAAAAACATATTGCCTTGAAATCACACCGTTTGCGTTAGTTGTTCCAGTCCAATTCTCCTGTCCATATTGGTCTGTGATTGTCACAGTTGCTCCTTCAAGCACTGTTTCGGTTGAACCATCTACCACATTTACATCAAGCCACCAACCAACATAAAGATTTCCATCAACTCCTTCAAATCCTGTTGTGGTGAAAATAGTACCTACTAAGAAAACATTAGCGTCATTTTCTAAATAAAAATCGCTTGAATGCCCGCTAACATTGTCGTCAAAGAAATAGTTTGAATGAGGTGCAAATCCACTAGATTCATCAAAATAAACACCATAAACTCCTTCATCATTGTCTTCAATTGTATTATTGGAAAAATTATTATCAAAAGAAACATTGGAAAATTTGATTCCATAAGAAGTGTTGTTTTTAATCAGGTTATTGTAAAAAGTACAATGGCTAGCTTTAAGAAAATCAATACCCTCTCCTGAGTTGTTTG
>CAZHFT010000073.1:0-4413 GCA_964531875.1 uncultured archaeon
CTTTTTTGAAATAATCCTTCCAAAGTTTTATTCCACTTGCGAGATACAAAGAATAATTTTGTTTTTTCATAGAATCACCTAGTAACTATGTTTCGTTACTAAACTAATATTGTTTGTTCTATTATTTAAAATACTTTTAATAATTTTTTAACAAATAGAAGTATTTATATACTTTTTTCTCCATTTGATAAAATATGGTTGTTTTAGATTTGAAGGATAAAAAAATCCTTTTTGAATTAGACATTAATGCTAAACAAAGTTTGAGTAAAATAGGTAAAAAAGTTGGTCTTTCTAAGGAAGTGGTTAATTATAGAATAAATCGCTTAATCGCAGAGGGAGTAATTAAAGGATTTTATGCTAGAATTGATGCTTCTAAACTAGGGTTTAGTGTTTTTAGAACTTTTTTAAAATTTCAAAATTTAACTCCTAAAAAAGAAAAGGAATTAATTGATTTTATTGTTTCTCAAAAATCAATTGGTTGGTGCGTGAGCATTCAGGGAAAATGGGATTTAAACTTTATTTTTTGGGCAAAAAATAATAATCACTTTTTTAAATTTTGGAAAGAATTAAAAAATAAATATGGGAATCATTTTGCAAATAATTGGATTTCTACCTACGGATGGTTTATGAATCTTCCAAAAGGATTTTTACTTGAAAAAAAACCAGAAAATTTTAAACCATTCAAATCAGGAACGCATGAAAAAGAAAATCTTGACGAAATTGATTTTAAAATACTTTCAATTATTTCCGAAAAAGCAAGAACTCCATTAATAGAAATTGCAAAGCAAATAAATCACAGCGACAAGGTAGTTGCTTATCATTTAAAACAACTGGAACAAAAAAAGATAATTGGAGGATATGGAGTACAATTAGACTTAGCACAAATAGGTTATGAGTATTGGAAAATCCATTTTTCTTTAAAAAATTATTCTGAAAAAAGATTTAATGAATTAAACAATTTTTGCATTCAGCACCCTAATGTAGTTTATACAAATGAATTAATTGGAGGAGCAGATTTTGAAGTAGAACTATTTGTAAAAAACTATACCGAACTACAAAAATTTAATGATGAAGCAAGAATCAAATTTGAAGATTTAATAAAAAACTCCGAAATAATGCTTTACTACAAAGAATATAAATTAGTGCTGTTCCCGTGGGAAGACTAAAAAAAAAAATCAAACGAATTTTATTTTTAAACCTGTTTCGCCAAGAATTCTAGAAAGTTCAGCTTCAACCGTAAGATCGCTGGCAAGACCGTCGCCCTTGGCACCCAAACCCGTTTCCTGCGCTGCCCATCAAATTCACAGTAAAAAATTTGTTCCCAAGTGCCTAAATCAATTTCGCCATTTGTAATTGCCATTGTTACTGGCTTTGTTGGTTTTTTAAGGGTATCCAAAAGTATAATAAACTTTGAAAAAAATATAATAACATGAGTCTTCGTCCAAACATGAAACCTCCAACTGCTCAGGAATTACTATACATACGAAGACAAAAAGCTAAAGCAACGAGGCGAAAAAAACCATTGACTCCAGAGCAAATAAGACTGAGAAAAAATATTCTCAGAGAATCAGGGAAAACTTCAATTTACCCCCACACAATAGCAAGTGACTCAGTAATACATTTAGGTCAAAAACCAGATGCAACACAACCCCAAAGACCTTGGGGATCAGCAAAAAAGAGAGGAGAATCGACTGCCAAGAAACCCGGCACCTCGCCGCAAAGAAGCAAAGTTTCTATGGTTGAAAGAGAACAAAAAAAATCTTTATTTACCAAAACCCTTAACTGGGGAAGAAGAGTAATAGGGAGGAAACCGAAGGTTCCTTACGTGCTTAAAGTCGCACCTAAAAAAGCAGTTCCTAAAACTGTTGGCGACTCTCTTAAAACACTCCAAGCAGTGGAAAAATATGCAAAACGAATTGAAAATAAAAAAAAAGCGGCGGGAGAAGACCCAACAAAAATGAGATTATCTTCAAAAGATGTTAGAAGATTAATTGAATTGAAGGAAACGGAACTTGCATTAGCTGAAGTTGAAAAAGAAATTGATTTTGTCGGCAGACAATTAAGCAGGGGCAGATTCAATAAGACCAGATATAAAAAAACCAGAAAAAAAAGGCAAAGAACTTCGTTGAAAGATCGACTAAAAATAATTTGGACAGCCGATCGCCCCCTCGTGGGACCCACATTCAGGTTGTTTCGGCTATTCGGAAAAACAGATTTTCCAGAAGCAAAAAAAAATATTGGTGAATTAACCGCATTAAGAAACAGGGAAGTCAAAAAATTTGAGGATACAATGAATGAAACAAACACGAAAAGAATAATGGGTGTTTACCAAAAGATGCGTTCAGAGGGAGAAGCAAATGTCTTAAGTAAAGTAAAAAGCGATTTACGCACCCCGAAAGGACAAAAAGAATACCAAAAAGCAAGAAGAGAAACAGTCACGGAACAGCTAGCAGCAGTAAGGGATAAAGGAACAAAAAAAACCAAGGTTCAGGCAAACCCTTCAGGCTTCCAAAAAAAGAGGGCCCCAATAATTAGAATCATGCCTAGGGATAAAATTGGAAAAACCGCCTTGCTGGGCGAAGCAAGAAAACTCACAAGAGGATTGAAAACCAGAAACGGACCGGAGTCCATAGCAAGAGCAGCAGGGTTTTTTGAACTTGTCAACTTTCATATCAAGCAAGGCACACTCACACAAATGACCCCTACAGAGAAAATCGGTCTTCGGAGTAATCTTCGTATAATAATAAACAATCCCGATGTCATTAACCTCATTAAACCAAACACGTATTTATTAAGTCAATACTTGAAAGCCGAAAGATGGCTTGACCAAACCGCCAGAGAAGCGCTTAGACCAGAACATCTCCAAAGAAAAGCCAGCTGAAACACAAATTAGCAATCACCATGAGATTTTTCCAAAAGAAATTGCCTTCAAGGGAAACATTGGTGAAATATGTTTATATTCTTTAATCACATTAATAAAACGGGATTTCATGGCAAAAGAGAAAAAAGAACAAAAAGTGGCTGAAAACGAAGAAACAAGACCACTTGAAGACGAAAGAGTGGAAAAAACCACTGTTTCTAACGATATTGATTTATTCGATGAAGTTTTAGGTAAAAAACCAAAAAAGCAAAAAGAAATAAATGAAAATGAAGAGGATTTACATTCAATAGTAGATAAAAACGAAGAAGATATTATTGAAGAAGATGAGGACGACTCTGAAGACGACGAAGAGGAAGAAGACTCAGACGAAGATTCTAAAGAAGAAGACAAAACCTCAAAAAAAGATAAAAAACCTGAAGAGGAAGAAACTGATGAAGAAGATGAAGACTCAGAAAAAGACGAAGAAGAAAACAATGAAGAAGATTCTAAAGAAGAAGAAGGTAAGGAAGACAAAGAAGAAAAATCAGACGATGAAAATGATGAAACTGAGGAAGACGAAGAAGAGGAAGAAGTTGATCCTACTGTAGATGTTGATGCTAAAGCAATTGATTCTGATGAAGAATTAATTGAAGACGATGTTGAAGAAATTGAAGAGGAAGAAATCGAACCTAAAGAAGAAGAAATTGAAGACGAGGAAGAAAATGAAATTCCTCCAAAAGAAGAAATAAAACAAACTATTCTTGAAAAAGCAGCTAATGCAGTTAGTAGTGTGATTCCTGTTGGAGAAAAACTTGATTTTCTTGAAGATAAAGAATTGAACAATGTTTTTATTGGAAGAAAAGCAAGCATATTCAAAAAGTATGGTTATGAAGCAGCATTACAATTAGGAAGAGTTAAAGAACAAGAACATGAAGGCGCAAATGTTTATCTTGATTCAATGAATCCACACGTAGTGTTTGTTTGTGGAGCAAGAGGTTCAGGTAAAAGCTATGTTTTAGGAGTTGTAGCAGAAGAATTAGCAGAAAAAAACAAGAATGTCGGAGTAATAGTTGTTGACCCAATTGGTGTTTTTTGGTCAATGAAATTTAAAAACAAAGAAGAAAGAGAAGTAGAAAAATTACGCGAATGGGGAATGGAACCACAAGGATTAACCAATCTTAAAGTATTCATTCCAGAAGGAGTAAAAAAAGACGTTCCAAAAACCACTTATGATGAAGGATTTGCAATACAACCATCACTCCTAACAGGAGAAGACTGGTCATTAACATTCGGAATCGATAGATTTAGTGTATCTGGATTATTACTAGATAAGGTTCTAAAAAAAGTAGAAAAAGGATACAAACAAAAAGAAACAAACAAAAAAATCGGAGCAAAGAAAAAAAATTATTCAATTGAAGATTTAATTTATTGTCTTGAAACTGACTCCGAATTAAATAGCAGAGAAAAAGGATACAAACCCGATTCAATAAGAGCAATTTCTAGTAGATTTGAAGCAGCAAAAACATGGGGAATTTTCCACGAAAAAGGAACAC
>CAZHFT010000074.1:0-4389 GCA_964531875.1 uncultured archaeon
AAGATTCAAGTACTGCTCAAAAAGTTTCTCAAAAATTAAAACTCGCAGATTATATTGTAAAAGTAGATTCAACTTTGCAAAAAAAACTTGAAGAAATAATTTTAGAATAATTTCGAATTAAATTTTCATCTTCACGAGTTCTACGCCTGCTTCTCTTAATAAGTTTCTTGCAGTTTCCCCGAGGGGGTAATCTACATTATACACTACTTTTAATATTCCTGCATTAATAATCATTTTAGAACAAGTAATACAAGGCGAATAGGTAACATAAATAATTGAATCTTTTATACTTACTCCATGATAAGCTGCTTGAACAATTGCATTTTCTTCTGCATGGCTACAAAGACATTCATCTAGGTTTGTTCCTGCATCAGCAAAACTATTACACCTCGGACAACCTCCTTCATTACAATTTTTTACTCCTCTAGGCGTTCCGTTATATCCTGTAGAAATTATTCTCTTGTCTTTAACAATTACTGCCGCAACATTTCGTTTAATACAGTTACTTCGCAGTGCTACTGCTTTTGCAATATTTATAAAATATTCGTCCCAAGAAGGACGTTTCCAATTCATTGGAGTTTCAAGTAAAAGAGATTTTGTTTTTTCAAAAAGTTCCTCAAGAGAACTATTGTTTTCTATAGTATGTTTAGCCATTTCTGCACAAGCATCCAGTTGTTGAGCATTTTCATTTTCAGAAGATGATTCTTTTGCTTCTGCTAATTTAAATTCTTCAATTGTTTTAGGGTCTCCTTCTCGTCCTCTTGAAATAATTCGTTCAAAACGAGTTTCTTCATTTGCAATAATATTCCATAAATAAAAATTTGGGTTTTTTTGAAATTCTTTTATTTCATCTGGGTTTCTAAGGGAATCAATAATATAATTTTTATCCTTGTCCATCGATTCAATTAATATTTTAGAAAGAATTGAATTTCCATTTTCTGTTCTTAATTTATTTCCTTTTTCAATTAAATTTTCTCTGGTGCAAGGAATATTTTCTTTTTTTAAAATTTCCCTTAAAACATCAGAAAGAGATTTATAATAGAAACTTTTAGTTTTTAAATAATCACAAACAGTAGTTTTTCCTGCACAATATTTTCCAGTAATTCCAATAACAATCATTTTTCAAACCCTTAAAAAAATAAGAAGAAAGCTTTTATATTGGCTTTGGCTACACACTGGCAATGAGGTGTTTCGAAAGAATATTACCTCTCCTTTGAGTATTTATTTAATGCAAACTTTTTCTAAATTAAATCCTCAAAAACAGCAAGAATTGTATACTCAGGTAATTAATCTAAAAAAAGAAGGTTTTGGTTATAAACGAATAATAAAGAAGATAAAAGAAGAGCAAGCAATTAAGCTTTCGCTAAGTACTTTATCTTATTGGTTTAATCATGAGGTGAAACTACTTGGCGGACAAAATTATTTTGAGTTGATTCAAAGTTCAGAGTTGTCTTATGTTTTAGGGGTAATGTTTGGAGATGGCAGTATTATTTTTAACGAAAAACGTAAAGAGTACGTTCTCAGATTGGAAGCAATAGATAAAGATTTTGTTGAAAAATTTTCTTCAGATTGTGCTAGTATTTTAGGAAAAGAATCTTCTTTTGCAGTTTGTTATAATAAACCAAGACGAAATCATTCTGCAACTTATTCAGTACAAGTTCGGAGTAAACAATTGTATTATTTTGTTAAAGAACTCAAAAATGATTTTGAAAAAGTTAAAAAGTTTATTGATAATTATCCTGCTGAATTTATTCAAGGATTGGCTGATTCTGAGGGCACTTGTTCAGTTTCTCCAAATAAGTGTTTAACATTATCAGTTTGTGTTGCGTGTAGTACTAATTTTGAATTGTTGGAATATGTGAACAAACTTCTTTTAGAAAATTATTTAATCAAGTGTAAAATAGAAAAAACTAAATTTGCAGGGCAAGCAGATTCAGTTATAAATGGTAGAGTAATAACGCGGACAAAAGATTTATTTTCATTGTACCCGTTAAATAAAAAAGAAGCATTGGAATTTCTGGCCGTTGTCGGATTTTCCATTATTAGGAAAAATCGGAAATTTGAAGATTATGTTTTTTTATTTGAAAAGTATAAAGGAAAGAAATGCATAGTTTTTTGGAAAAAAGTTTATCATAAAGAAGGGCGATTTTGGGTAAGAAATAATGATTCATCAATCAATAAATTGAACTTCGTCAATTGACGATATCACGCCCGCACCGGGAGTCGAACCCGACCCACAGCCTGACTGCAACTTCTTGCTTTTCGCAAACCTTTTCCTAAAAAGCTTACTTTTCGCAAACCTTTTTCTAAAAGGTTTCGACAGGGCTGTATACTAAACCGATATACTATACGGGCGTTAATAGAAATGTCTAATTAATTGGTGATTGCAAACATTTAAATTCCTTCATACAAACAATTATGTAGCAATCTTTTTTAGTTTTGCTATAAAAAATGCTTGTGAATCATTATCCTGCGGGTAAATTCTTATTGTTTTTTTTATTTGCGAATCAAATTTTTTCCCATTGTATTCTTCTAATCCTTTTCTTGTTTTGATTTTTTTTAACTCTATTTTTAGAACTTCTATTTTCCGGTGGTCTATTGCGTGTTGTATTACTTCTTCATTTTCTTCGGGTGAAAGTGAACAAGTACTATAAACAAGTTCTCCGTTTTCTTTTAGTAATTCTATTGCTTTTGTAATTAACTTTTTTTGTAATTCTGATTTTTTTTCAACTATTTCTGGAGTCCATTCTTTTAATGCATCAAATTTCATTCTAACTAATCCTTCTGAACTGCATGGCGAATCTAAAAGAATTTTATCAAATAGATTTTTCTTTTTTGCATCAAGTAAATCCATTCTTTTTAGAATAATATTTTTTATTCCAAATTTTTTTACATTAAATTTTAAACTTTTGAATCTTTTAACATTTTTTTCTACTGCAATAATTTTTCCTTTTCCTTGCATTAAGCAAGCCATTTGTAATGTTTTGTTTCCCGGCGCTGAAGTTGCATCTAATACAAGGTCTTCTTTTTTTGGAGCTAAAATAAGTGCCGGCAACATTGAACTTTTTTCTTGTAGGTTAAATAAGCCTTGTTTAAATTGAATGCTTTGCCCTGGCCTAGTAATGCCTTCTATTGCAAATGCATTTTCATGGAATAAATTTGTCAATTTCCAATTTTGGTTTTTGAGTTCTTTTTCTAAAAGTCTTGGATTTATTTTTAATGAATTTACCCATATACTTTTTGAAATTTTTTTACAACAATACTCAAAAAAAGAATCTTTCTCGTTTCCCATTATTTTAGAATATTTTTTTTTAAATTCTTCTGGTAAAAATGTTTTTTTCATAAAAATCTTTTTAGGTAATTTTTTTTTTACTAATTATTGATTCTGTATAGTTATCCCTTTTTCAGTAAGTTTGTAGGGGATCATGCCTTTTTTATGGGAGCTACTTCTAAGTTTTAATATTTCAATAGCATTTTCTCTTTTACCCTGTCTTTTGAGATTATAAAGAACAACAACTCCATCAGCTAAAAATTCTTCTACTCCTGTTCTACTGTATATTTTAGGGTCCTGTTCGGTTTCTGCAATTACATAAGTTACACAATCAAGTTGTTCTAATGATTCAAAAAGTTCACGAATATATTTTCTATAATTTTCCTCGTTAGTAAATGCGATTGAGAGTGCTGAAAGACTGTCTATTGCAATTTTGTCAGGTGTAAAAGGAAGCTCTATTTTGTTTAAATCTATTTTTAACTCATCTTCACGATCCATTAGTATCTGTTCTACTGATCTTGCTATGTCCACTGAATCCAGTTTTATTATTGCAAACAACCCCTTTTTTTCAAGTGCATTAAGGTCCCAGCCATAGTTTTTCTTCATGTGAAGCTTTATTTTTTCAGGCTCTTCTTCAAAAGAAAGATAAATTCCTCGTTCGCCTCTAGTCATTGCAGAGTGATACATTGATTGTATTGAAAAGGTTGTTTTTCCTGTTCCTGCGCCTCCTGAAATAAGTAGGGTTGAACCTTTTTCAACGCCACGGTCACTTATTAGAGAATCAAATTCCTTTATCCCTGTGGGAATAATTTTATAGCGCTGTGTTTTTTTTTTACTTGGGTTTTTTATTGAAAAAAGATTGTGTGTATCCTTGTTTGATTTTTTCTGTTTCTTATTTTTAGAGCTTTTTGGCTCAGGATTAATTTGGGTTTTTTTAAGTATTGTATCAATTTTACTAATTTCAATTTTACTAATTTCCAATAACTTTTTTAAGAGGGCCATAATATTTCATCTTCATAGTTCTGTTTCTCTTTTTTCTTTTTTATATTTTTCTATTAAGTCATTGTATTCTTTCTTATTAATTGTTTTTTCATTGAAATATCTTTTTTGAGCTTCTT
>CAZHFT010000075.1:0-4380 GCA_964531875.1 uncultured archaeon
CTATAGTAAATGCTTGTTCCAGCAGTAATGCTTTTTCTTGTGATTTTAATTAAATCGTCTTTTTTTGCGCCAATTTCCGCTACTGCAGGGTCATCAGATAAAATTCGTGGAAAATTTCCCATAGTTGAACTAAATTTTGCTAAAAGTTCTTCTCTATTTTCATCCCGCACGATTTCGTGCTTAGGTACTAAAAAGTTTTTACCAATTACATCAAGGCCCAAGTGAATCAATCTCCATTATTTTTTTCTGGCGCCAAAGAGGTGCTTATGCACGTTTTAATGTGAATCAAAGTTTTTTTTGGCAACAGAAAAATTATTAAACGCAAATTATTACTAATTCTATTAAGGAAAGGAATATAAAGATAACATTAAAGGCGTTTCAAAAGCCGAAAGCCACCATAAGTTTTAATAAAGTATGGTTCTCTTTTTTCAAATGGCATTAGAAAATTTAAGTTCTGGAATATTTTTTGGGTCAAATTTGACCCAATACGCAATATTTTTTACTGCAATAATTGGTTGTACTTTAATTGCAAAAATAATTTACTTTTTTATTAAGAAATATGGCACAATTATTGCTTCAAAAACAAATAATGAATTTGATGATCTCATTATTGGTGTCATTGGAACACCTATTGTTTTTGCTGGATTTATTATAGGACTAATTGTGGGTTATCAATTTCTTACTCCAGATAATTCTTTTATTACAAATAATTTTCTTAAACTTGTAGAATCTTTAGTAATAATTAATCTTACTTGGCTTTCAGTAAAACTGGTTGATGGAATAATTATACATTTTTTAATTCCCTTATCTAGTAAAACCGAATCAAAATTAGATGATCAATTAATCCCAATTCTTAGAAAGCTTGCAAAAGCAAGTATTATTGTTCTTGCATTAGTAATTATTCTTTCTTCTTTTGGGATTGAAGTAATGCCTTTGCTTGCTGGACTCGGAGTCGGAGGTCTTGCTATTGCATTTGCAGCTCAAAAAACCGTAGAAGATATGTTTGGCGGATTAAGTATTTTTATTTCAAAACAATTTGTTGTTGGAGATGCAGTAAAAGTAAGTGGCATTGAAGGAACAGTAGAATCAGTTGGGCTTAGAAATACTCGAATAAAAGATTGGGATGGAAGAATAAACACTCTTCCAAATTCAAGTGTTGTAAATGGAACAATTTTGAATATCTCTTCAGAGTCAACAAAAAGAGTTTCAATTACTCTTGGATTAACTTACAGTACTTCTTATGCAAAAATGAAAAAAGCAATGCAAATTTTAAAAACAATTGTAAAAAAGCATCCTGATTGTGAAGATGATTCACGAGCAATCTTCAAAGATTATGGTGATTCTTCAATGAATATTTGGTTTGTTTATTACATTAAAAACAAATCTCGAAAGTTTGATGTGTTAAATGAAGTGAACTTAGAAATCCTAAATCAATTTGAAAAAGAAGGATTATCTTTCGCTTTCCCAAGCCAAAGTGTTTACATCGAATCGATGCCCAAAGGAAAGAAATTATAATTCTAAAAAAAGAAATAGAAAAGGGAAAAAATCCCCTTTATTATCCCTCTATTCCTTGGTGTTTTTCAAGGCACCAAGCAAGGTATGCTCCGTTAGAACCAACTTCTTTTGTTTTCTTATAAAACTCGTATCCTTCTTTTGCTAGTACAACTTCATATGTCCCTGGACCTACTGCTATACTTGCTATTCCTTTAGCATCAGTAAAAACTTGTCCAACAATTCCATCGGCATTGCTTACTGTTAATGTTGCATCTTCTAGTTGCGGACCGTTTCCACATTCTCTTGCACTGACTTTCATTACGTTTTCCATGTTACTTGTGCACCCTGATAATCCAAGAATTGCAAAAGCAACAAGAAGAACCATAATTGATTTTTTCATAATTTTACCTCCTTAAGGCTAGTTTAATTAGTATTCATTTTTCTTAAAATAAAACTCTTTCTACTTACCCATTTATGATAACCAACTCTTTTTTAAGTAATTCTCTTTTTGTTGTTTGTATGAAGGAAGAAAATTTCGGGTTGGTTTTGCTTTTAGTAAAAAAAGCAGGGTTATTTGGTAGAACAATTGCTTCTACTTCTCAACTTGCAGAACTCACTGGTTTTTCTCAACAATCAATTTCAAGAAAACTTCGCGAACTTGAAAAAGAGGGTTTAATTTTGCGAAAAGTTTCTAATTTAGGCACTGAAATAGCTTTAACAAAAAAAGCAGTTTCTGAATTAAAATCATTTTACTTGGAGTTGGATGAACTTTTTTCTGAAAAAGAATTTTCTCTTTCAGGCAAAGTTTTAGATGGGCTTGGAGAAGGAAAATATTATACTTCTTTACCTAATTACAAAAAACAATTCACTAAAATTTTAGGGGACAATTTTTTCCCTGGAACTTTAAATATTGAAGTTAATTTAAATGAAAAAAATGTTTTAACTTCTGCAGAACCAATTATTATTACTGGGTTCAAAACAAAGTCTCGTTCTTTTGGCGCAATAAAAGCGTGGAAGTGTTTGATTAATAAAAAAGTTGAGTGTATTGCGATTTTGCCTGAAAGAACAAATCATAAAGAAAATATTTTGGAAGTGGTTTCTATTTTTAATCTTAGAAAAAAATTGAATATTAAAACAGGGTCTGTTGTTGAGGTGACAAGAAAATGAGTGAAAACAAAGCAACAAAAATAGCTGTTGTTGATACAATGTTTGCTCGTGGCGACATGGGGAAAATTGGAATTGAAACAATGCAAAAAATTGCTAAGGAAAATAATTGGGAAATAAAAATTTTAAGAAAAACCGTGCCCGGAGTAAAAGATATTCCTGTTGCGTTGTTGAATTTATTAGATCAAGGTTGTAAAGCAGGAATTGTTTTTGGTATGCCTGGTAAAGAACCAGTAGATAAAACTTGTTCTCATGAAGCATCTTTGGGAATTTCTCAAGTTCAATTAATGACTAAAAAAACGGTCCTTGAAGTTTTTGTTCATGAAGAGGAAGGAAAAGACGGGAAGGACTTAGCAGAGATAATGCATAATCGTGCTTCAAAGCATGCAATTAATTTAATTTGGATGCTTTTTAAACCCGAAGAATTAGAAAAACGAGCGGGGTCTGGAGAAAGACAAGGTAGAGAAAATGCTGAAAAGGTGAATTTAGATGGTTAATTTAGGTATTGTTGTTTCGGATTTTCATAAAGAAATAGCTGAAGAAATGCTTAATGAAGCAAAAAAAATAGCTGACGAAAAAGGATTTAATGTAGTCGCGATTTCTTTTGTTAATGGTGCATTCGACATTCCTTTGCCTCTTAAAAGATTACTTGCAAGAACCGATGTGGATTGTGCGATTGTTCTTGGAGCAGTTGTTCAAGGAGAAACTAGCCACGATGAAGTAGTATGTTTTATTTCTGCTGAAAAAATAGCACAACTTTCTTTGGAATTTGATAAGCCAGTGGGTTATGGAGTTTCTGGTCCAAGAATGAGTGTGCTTCAAGCAAAAGCTCGTGCAAGAGAATTTTCTAAAAGAGCAGTTGAAGCAGTTGAAAGAATGTTATGATTATTTTCCTTTCATTTGTTTTGTTTGATTAAAATATTCCCATGCTTTATTCAAATCATTTGTTTGTATATCTGGCCAAAATTTTGGTAGATGATAATACTCTGAGTATGCGCTTTGCCAAAGTAAAAATCCACTTTTTGCTTCTCTTGGAGCTTCTTCTTCTCCGGTGCGTATTACAAAATCACAAACATTAGGAATTGCTAAATGGTTTTGAATATCTTTTTCATTTAATCCAAAAAATAAATTTTTTATTCTATTCATTGGACTACTTACACTACTTAGTATTTCTGATTGGCCAGTATAACCAATCATTACATTCAAAACTTTATTACCGTATAATTTTGTTTCATTTTTTAATTCTTTAAACATATCCGATAAATTTTTTGGAACTTTTTTTGGTTGGGTTGAAACAAAATTTACTTTAACTTCATTATCATGAATTTCTTTAGAAGTAAGTAATTTTTCGAGTTTGTTAAAATAAATTTTGTATAAATTTCCTAGTTCTGAATCATCTCTTTTAAAATTTTCTTCACTTAACCCATAAACACTAATTTCTTTTATTTTTGGTTTACTTATTGCCCAGTTTACAAATAATTCCATTTTTTCAGCGCCTTGTTTATGGCCCTCGCTTGTAGGGAGATGATTAATTGATGCCCAGCGTCTATTTCCATCAGGAATAATACCCACATGTATTCCTTTTTTTAAGTTCATTCTAATAGTTTGCTACAAAAAGGTTTTTTAATTACTCTTTATGTTTTGAAGAAGTAAAAATAGGTTTACCAACCATAATATTTTGCATTACTATAATCAAGTGCTTTCATAGCTAAAATAAAATCT
>CAZHFT010000076.1:0-4363 GCA_964531875.1 uncultured archaeon
CTTCTGAATCAGTCGCTCTAACTACAATTCTATTTTCACCTGTTCTATTATCTGTAGGTGGACTACATTCAACAAAGTTACCATTATCAATATAACAATTAATCAATCCACTATTGTCTTGAGAATCGATGCTAAAATTTACTGTTAAAGCAGAATCATATGTAGTGTAATCATAAAGATTTGCTATTACAGTAGCATAATTATAATTTTCTTCAATTAAGCCACTATCAGGAACGCCATAAATTCTAACGTCGTCATAAATTACAATTGGCTCAGGAACACAGTCCCCAGCATTATTACATTCTTCACCAGAAGCACAATCATAATCATTATAACACTCTGGTTCAGGTTCTTGATAAACACACTCATCATTAATACAGTCATATCCTGATTCGCAATCATAATCATTATAACATTCAGGTTCAGGAGTATCTTCTTTGAAGCATAACGCAGTTGCTTCAATCCAAGGGCAATTAACTTCTAATCCATTTCCACAAGCCCAAGGCAAATCAATAGAATAAGTACAAGAAATACTTTCAGAATAAGAATCAATATTTGTTCTAAGGGAACCAAATCTCAGCAAATAATTACTATTACATTCACTAAGTTCTCTATCAATTTCAAAACCAGATTCACAATTAGCAGTAATGGTTATGCTTGAAGGATCATTAGTCAAAGGATAATGATCAAGTTGATAATCATAACCAGAAATATATTCAGATACTGTATCTTCAACAGCATAAGCAGATATTCCACTAAATAAAAATAAAGACAACATTACGATAGTTGCTAATAGTTTTGCGTTCAAATAAATAACCCCCACGAATTAATTCGTTACTATTAAGTAGTTACAAATAACTTTTTTAAAGGTATTGGTTTTAAAAAAAATCAAAAATAAGAACAAAAATCATTTTTTCCCAACAATAGCTCGCAATAAATCAGATTTTGTAATAATTCCGATCACTTTTCCATTTTTTGTAACAAGCACTCCTGAGTAATGCCCCATTATTGAAGAAACTAATTGAAAAGGAGCAGCTTCGTTAATTTGAGGCATAGAATCATCCATTATTGCTTCAACGCTTTTCTCCAAAACATCTTTTGAATTTTCAGCATGATTAATCACTTCTAAAGCAGTTTTTTCGGAAAGAGTACCAACACTTTTCCCCTCATCAAGAACAGGCAATTGAGAAATAGAATTTTTTTCCATAGTTTTAATTGCAATTCGAAGAGGAGTTTCTTTCTTAACACTAATAACTTTCAAAGTCATAAAATCAGAAACTTTAGCATCATGTTCCTTTTGAATAATCTCAAAAAAATCAAACAATTTCTTTGCATTTGAATAAGAAGGAACAATTACATTTGACTCTATTTTTGCAATTAACGATTGACTCACTCCAGTTTGCCTGGCAAGTTCACTCTGAGTCAAACTAATCTTTTTTCGTTGATTTTTAATTTCGCTTAAATTTGGCAACATCATACTCACATTATTCCTATTAGAATAATTTGTACCAAAATTATTATTAAGGTTACGGGAGTTTATTTGTTTAATTAAACTTTAAGGTGATTCATATATGAGTAAAGCAAAACATTATTTTACGTCAGAGTCCGTTACTGAAGGACACCCTGACAAAATGTGCGACCAGATTAGTGATGCTATTCTTGACGCAATGATAAAAGACGACCCTGCAACAAGAGCAGGAATAGAAACCGCAACAAAAACAGGTTTAATTCTTGTCTTTGGCGAAGTAACAACAAAAACTTATGTTGATGTTCAAAGCATCGTAAGAAAAACTATCAAAAAAATAGGTTACGACAATCCAGAATTCGGATTCGATTGTGATGCTTGTTCAGTATTAATTTCTCTTTCAGAACAAAGCCCAGACATAGCTCAGGGAGTAGATGAAGGAAAAGGAATTGACCAAGAACAAGGAGCAGGAGATCAAGGAATGATGTTTGGTTTTGCAACAAACGAAACACCTGAATTAATGCCTTTACCAATAGTTCTTGCACACAAATTAACAATGAAACTAGCAGACGTTAGAAAAAAAGGAGAACTAAACTGGGTTAGACCTGATGGAAAATCTCAAGTAACTATTGAATACCAAAATGGAAAACCAATTAGAGCTGACGCAATAGTAATTTCTACTCAACATGCAGCAGACGTTACTCATGATGAAATAGAAAAAGAAATAATTGAAAAAGTAATCAAACCGATTTGCTCAGAATGGATTGATGAAAATACAAAATTCCACGTTAACCCAACTGGAGCATTTGTTGTTGGCGGGCCAGTAGCAGACGCAGGATTAACCGGAAGAAAAATAATCGTAGACACTTATGGAGGACATGGTTCTCACGGAGGAGGCGCTTTCTCAGGAAAAGACCCTTCGAAAGTAGATAGATCAGCAACCTACATGACTAGGTATATTGCAAAAAATATAGTTGCAGCAGGTTTAGCTGATAAATGCGAAGTTCAATTAGCTTACGCAATTGGAATAGCAAATCCAGTATCAGTACTAATCGATACTTTTGGAACAAATAAACTCCCTGAAGAAAAAATCGAAGAACTAATACAAAAGCACTTCAAACTAAAACCAGCAGAAATAATTGAAACACTAAACCTAAGAAGACCAATTTTCGAAAAAACCGCATCATACGGACACTTTGGAAGAAACGAACCAGAGTTTACTTGGGAAAAAACAGACAAAGCAAATGATTTGAAAAAAGAAGCAGGCCTATAAGGCTTGCTGTTCTTTTTTTATTTTTCTTTTTTTAATTCCTTTTTTTCTTTTATTTTTTCAATCCAATACCTTTTTCTAGAAGTTTTGCGTTGTTATTGCATGCCTCAAAACGATGACGATTTCGATTTTGCCATAGAGCAAAAGCAAGATGACAATAAACCCATTACCCAGTTTTTTGCTTTTCTTGACAACACTGCCAGTTTATTCAAATCAATTCTAACGCGTTACATTCGCATCTCCGATAATGCATGGCGTGCTTTCATTGGCCTTCTTTTTATCCTTATTCTTTGGTTGAGTGGAGATTTACAAAAATTAATTTTTTTAGGACTTATTGTTGTTCTTGCAATTCTAATTTTCATTGATGTTGCAATTGATAATTGGGGAAAGATTTTCCGTACTTTCCGTCGCGAAAAAACTTTTGATGAAATCAATGTTTCTACTCCAACAGCCATTGTTGCTATGCTTCTTCACTATAATGTTGTTGGTGATGACATGCTTTCACTTCTTAGTTTTCTAAAATCAAAAAATTGGGTTTCGGCAAGAATGGTTGACACGCTTCTTGTTCAGCAGCATCTTGATGACTTCGCGGTTAATGAACTTTTAACTGCAAACATAAGTAAGAAAGATGTTTCCAGAATTCTTTGGCAATACAATAATTCAGCTAATGAAAATACTATTCTAGAAGTTCTAAAAAAATGGGATTACAGCGAAGACTTGTTGAAAGTTTGCTTAAAGAGACAGATTAGTTCAATTGAAGTTATTCGAAAAGCAAAAGAAATTCCTCGGAAAGAATTTGCTCATATCGAAGCTCTTTGTCCCCTCAAAGGAATTCATTCTCATTGGCTTCTCAAAGCATTTAGACTTGTAATTGTTCTTTTTACAATAATAACCAGCTACTTGCTTTTTTCTACCCAACATTCAAGCACAATTTCTGCATTAGCTTCTTTTCAAAACATTTCAGGAGATGCTTTAACTTCAGTTTTCTTCACTACTACTGCAATAGCTATTATTGCTTCAGCACTTATTTGGTTTATTTTGTATATCCCTCTTATCCCTGTATTAAGATTCATTTATCACATTGCGAGAGATTTTCAATTTGAATCCGCATACAAAGAAGCATTTGGAGAATAAGATAAATCAGTTTCTTTTAAAGTTTATTTTTTTATTTGTGTCTCATTTGACTTCGAGGAGGCAATTTTAATTTTTTAGGAATTGGTTTTTTTCTTATTTGTAATTTTAATACTTCGAGTCTTTGTTGTGCTCTTGCATTAAGCAATTTTGCATGAGTTTTCATTCGAGGATCCATATTTACTGCTTTAACATAAATGTGGTAAGCGGTTTTTACCGAAAATTCTCCCTTTTGTTTTCTGAGAGTTTCCATAACCTGCCTTGCTGCTCTTAAACCGCAAGTATTAGAAACTATTTCGTCATAATTTGTTTTTAGTTCACGTGCATTCCCTACCCCCACTCTAACTGAATTACCAAATGTTAATATTTGCCCAGGCGTAAGTCCTTTTTTTAATAATTCGATTTTTTTTGCGCGTGCATTTTTTTCAGGAATGGTCCCATAATTTTTATCTTTTTTTATTGCAACTGCTAGTTGGGTTAATCTTTTTTTCATAGCG
>CAZHFT010000077.1:0-4362 GCA_964531875.1 uncultured archaeon
AAATAATTCCAAAGCTTACAAACTACGGTTCCTTATTTATTGGAAAGTATAGTGCAGAAGTGTTTGGAGATTATTGCTCTGGCACAAACCACACACTCCCTACAAATGGAGCTGCAAAATATACTGGCGGACTTTCTGTGAAAGATTTTGTGAAAATACTTACTTACCAAAACATTTCAAAAAAAGCATCAAAAGAAATGATTCAAATAGTTTCCGCACTTGCTAAAACTGAAGGACTTGAAGCACACAAAAAAGCAGCAGAAAAGAGAAAAAAATAACCCCCAAAACTCAAAAAAAATCAAACTAGCAGTAGGTACGCGGGGGACGTAAACAACTACAAACAGTTAGAATCCCTTTAATCTCCAATTAGTAAAATGCTCAAAGTAATATATAACTTCAAACTCAAAGACAAACAAGGCAATGTTTTCCTTTCTTCTAAAGAACTCGGTGAAGCAACAGGAAACGCAGAGCACTCATGGGGAATTTTGCTCTAATTCTTAAATTCTGCCGAAACCATTTTTCCTTTTTACAAATATTTCAAATGTTTTTCTATTCTTTTGAAAGCCATGTTTTTTCACTTGTTTAGGTACTACATTTACAAGATTTTATTGGTTAACAGGATTACAAATAAATACTGACTATGCTGTAATACTATTATATGCCAAAAAGAGCAAGACCAAGAAGAGGAAACATCAGACCAGATGTATATACCCCAAAAGGCTTACGTAAAGTGGTTGAAGGAATACTGAGAGAACTTAGGGTAAAACAGCCGCACGCCTACGACCGTAGAGTGTCATCAAAATTAGAAGAGAAAATCACTGCTGAAATTTGTCACGGATTTCCAGATTTTGTGTACGGTTTTATGGAGTCGAGTAGTGCTGTGGACCTTGTTAGAAAGATTTCCAGAGAACAAAAAATCCCTATGAGTGATGCGTTTGAGGAAGCGAGAAGAATCATGGAAATAATTAACCTGAGGGCGTTGAGGATTACAAGGGCACAGTTTAGGATTATGGAAAATCTCCGTACTGTTGCATTTCCTAACCGAAGGTTAAGGCGTGTAGACGAAAAAGCGTTGAGAATGGGTGATTACATATCAAAAACTTTGTTGACTCCTGTTGTTAGTTCAAAAATTCTTTTGAATGACCTAGAAAATAGAAACTGGGATACCGGAAAAATGCCAAGACCGAGTACCGTAAAAGCAAAAAGAAGGACTGAAAGAAAAAGAAGAAGCGGAGTGGAAAGGCGCCAACATAAAGAAAAATTTCCTGAGAAACTAGGTTTTGAGGAATTTTTTGAGTATTTATATCCTGGTACAAAGCCTCAAGCATATTTACGTAGGCCTGACAATAGAAAAGGTGTTGAACAAAGAAAAGGCAAGGAAAGAAGGGAAGACAAAAGAAGCAGTTAGTGGCTTTAACGAAAATGCCTGATCTAGTTCACTGCGGTATAGACATGGGTTTCTCTTATACCAAATATGGTAAAATGGCTGAGCTAAAGCACCTTCAAGAAAAATGGGATATTGAAGTTGATTTTTATGACCCGTATGACGAAGGCGAACCAAGGAGAGAAGATTATATTAAAGCCTTAGCGAGGAACTTGGGTTCAGAAACCTTGGAAGAATACTTTAACAATAAAAAAATGGAAGGAAAGCTAAAATTCCTCCAAAAAACAAATCCAACCAATATAACAATTTTTGACCACTCCGATGTTAAAATGGAAAAAAGTACGATTACAGGCAACGTTTATTCGAATGACCAAATAATTAGTAGCTTTTATTCAAAAATAAATAGTTCAGATATTGACCTCAGTTTGAAATTAGAAGCCGCAAAAAAATTGGATGAATTAAAAAAAAATTGGATAAACCAGAAAAAGACAAATCAAAAATACAAAAGGCGTGTGATTGGTTCCTAAAAAACGGTTCAACATTAGCTACCTTGGCAACACCATTTATCGAGAAAATCTTGACAATGCTCTAGCAACAATTAAATATTTCAAATAGAAATCATCGCTTTTTTACTGCAATGACAGCTTTTTTAATCTCTTTTCCCATTTGTGCTAATAGGATTTGAACTTTTTGTTATACACGGGGGACGTAAACAACTACAACGAGTTAGAATCCTTTAATCTTTAATTATTAATCTGAATTGCTATTTTGCAGAATAGTTAATCTACCCTAAAGGAGTATAAATCCTCAGCATATCGGCATAGCATTTCTTTATTATTTTTATTAGTGGTTTTAAGTCTTTTTTATTATTGGCTTTTTCAAGTGCAGCATAATATTTCAACCTGTACTTGAAAAATATTGTTATCGGTGGATAATCAGAATTTTTTAACATAAAATTCATCAATAATCTGCCAGTTCTCCCATTACCATCAACGAAAGGATGAATGTTTTCAAATTCGGAATGAAAATAAGCAGTTACTACAACAGGAGGTAATTTATTCTGATTTTTATTGAACCACTTCAGTAAAGCAGTAAGCTTTCCAGGAACAGAATAAAACGGAGGCGCAATATGATTTCCGACCCTAACATTAACGCCTCTCAAATCACCTTCAAATTGTTTCAAATGTAAAGGTAAAGTATCTTTCACAACTTTTTGCTGAATCTCACAAATAATATCCTTTGAAAGCTTTTTTTGTTTTAAACTTCGAGTATAATCAAAAGCGTCTTTATGATTCTTAGCTTCCTGAATATGTTTCATTGGTTTACTTTTAGGAGAAATGTCCTCAAAAAGCACAAAAGCAGTTTCCTGCAAAGTAAGAGAAGAACCCTCAATAGCATTAGAATCATAAGTGAATTCTGTTAAAAAATGCTCATAAAAATTATTTGACTCTATTTTAGAAATTTTTTCATTGAGTTCATTCTTCAAAATATCAAATTCCTTAATTTCTTTCCTGCTTAAAACAGCACCAAAATCAATTTCGCCCAATTCAACTTTAGCATTAGAAACAGCTTTATCAAGCAGGATTTTATTCAAATCAGTTCCAAGAAAAATACTTTTCTTTTTAACTTTTCCATTTTCCCTAAAAGTCCTAACTAAGTAAAAGTACTTGTGTTTGCCTCTTTTTCTTTCCTCAACAAAAACCATAAACTAAATATGTGGCTACAAGTTTAAAAATATTGCTATTTTGTAGTCACACAAAAAAAAATAAAACAAATAAAAGTATGAACGCGGGGGACGGGATTTGAACCCGCGCTCCTGTGAAGGAAACAGCTAACTGCATAATACTCCAAAAAAAGAACCAAATTGGTTTTTCTTTTGGGATAGCTTTTCTTTTTGCCGAAACAAAAAGAAAAGGTATTTAGCAGGCTGCCGCGTTAGACCACTCCGCCACCCCCGCAACGCTTGCGATCGTTGATGCCGCGTCCACCTCACTTATGTTCGATAGGACTGACTCAAAATCAACAAACAAATGCAATATTATAGGTATATTAAAACTACTCAGAGTAAATTTAAAAGGTTATAGAATGGTTCAAAAGTTCTGTGGAATAAAAGTAAAGAGTAATTTTTTTCTTGCTCCAATGGCGGCTGTTTCAAGTCTCCCCTTTAGAGTAATGTGTAAACAAATGGGGGCAGGGCTTGTTTTTACAGAACAAATTAATGCGACACAAATATCAAGAAAACCAGAGTTATTTTCTGAAAACAAAATTTTTTCAATTAAAACTTGCAAAGAAGAAAAACCAGTGTGTGTTCAATTATTCGGAACAGAACCAAAAGATTTTGCTATTGCAACAGAAATAGTTGAAAAAAAATTTGAAATGATTAATATAAATTGTGGATGTCCAGCCAAAAAAGAAGTGAAAATTGGAGCTGGAGCAGCTCTTTTGAAAAAGCCAAAAAAGATTGTTACAATACTTGAACATATTAAATCAGTTTCAACAAAACCGGTAACTGCAAAAATTAGGTTAGGTTGGAGCAAGAATGAAGGAGTAAAAATTGCAAAGTTAATTGAAAAAGCAGGAGCTGACGCATTAATTGTACACGGAAGAACTGCAGAACAAGGATACTCGGGAAAAGCTGACTTAAAAGCAATAAAAAAAATTCAGGACGCAATTGGAATTCCAATAGTTGCTAATGGAGATATTGTTAATGCTAAGAGTGCAATGGAAATATTGGAAAAAACTAATTGTGAATTTGGAATGATTGGACGAACAGCAATGACAAATCCATTTATTTTTAAAGAAATTAATGAATTCGAAAAAGGAAAAGAATGGTTGCCCACTCCAAAAGAAAAAATAAATGCTTTTTTTGATTATTATGCGCTTTGCAAGAAATTTGAAATGATTAAATTAAGTGATTTGAAATTAAAAGCAATGAATTTTACAAAAGGAATTAATGGAATAAAAAAAAGAAGAACTGC
>CAZHFT010000078.1:0-4293 GCA_964531875.1 uncultured archaeon
TTCAACCGTAATAATTGAAGGAAAACACTTGAAAGAATTTTTCAAAACTGTTTTTGCGGCATTCCTTAAATGAATTGCTTGATTACTTTTTACTTGTTTAACTAAAACAGGATACATTAATCCCACAAAAACATCAACTAAACTAACCATAATAGCAGCGCCTAACAAAATAATTGAAACAATAAGCAAATCCATTGTTGGTTCAGCAATTGCGCTAACCGAAAGTTCAATAGTAGCAAGAATCATTAAACTATAAAAAAAAGCAATCACTAATTTTGGAATAACAAACTTAGGATTTTCAATAAAAAGTTTGAATGAATCATTAAGAGTATTACTAAATTTACTCATAGTACTCACAACTCAATTTCTTTTCCAAGCTCAGGAATAATTGGAGTAAATCCTTCTTGTTTAATGCTCTTCGCAAATTTCCTAGTTACTTCTGCTTCACCATGAACACAAATAACTTTTTCAGGATTTAATTTTTTTATTAATTGAAACAATTCTTCCTTGCCTGCATGTGCACTAAAATCATAATGTTGAACGTCTGCTTTAACATTAACCTTTAATCCATCCATATTGAGTTTTCCAGTATTCAAAAGAGTTCTTCCTGGAGTTCCATCAACTTGAAAACCAGTTAGCATTATTTTTGAATCAGGATTATTATAAACTTCTGGTAAATAAGCATAAACACTTCCGCCTTGAAGCATACCGCTTGTACAAACAATAACTGAAGGTTCACTAAGCGCTTTTTTTCTCATTTTAACATTTCTAACCCAATTAACTCTCTCAAGAGCTTTCTTCAAAAATTTAGGGTTTTTTTGATAAGAAGGATGACTTAAATAAATTCTTGCAACTCTTTGACCCATACCATCAAAATAAATTGGTGCTTCAATTCTGTACTCATTAAGAACATCAATTATTTCTTGACTTCTACCAACAGCAAAAGCAGGAATTAACGCATGACCGCCTTTATCAATTGCGTCTTGAACATTAGCAGCAAACTTTTTTTCAGTTTCTTTTCTATTAGGATGCTCTCTATCTCCATAAGTACTCTCAGTAATTAAATAATCGCATTCCTTAATTTTGTCAATTTTTCCAGGGTTATGAAGTCTTGTTTCTTTGTTTCTAAAATCTCCAGTATAAACAAGAGTTTTTTTTGATAAACGTAATTCAGTTAAAGCAGAACCGATGATGTGTCCAGCATTATGAAAAATTAAAGAAGTATTATCAGTGATGCTCATTTGTTTTTCATAAGGAACAGGTAAAGTAAATTTTTCAGTTTTAGCAATTTCATCTCTTGAAAAATTAGCATTCATTCCTTCTAATCCTGCAATCTTAAGAGTATCAAACCACAAAATTTTTGCAATTTCAAGAGTAGGAGGAGTCATATAACTCAAACAATGAGTTTCTTGAAACAAATGAGGTAAATTTCCAGAATGATCAAGATGCGCATGTGAAATAACAGTTGCATTCAAATTAGTTTTAACAGGCAAAGGATATTCTAAACCTTTAGGAGTTAACTTAACTCCATAATCTAACAAAATTTTATCTCCATCATCAACAAGAAAAGCACTTCTACCAACTTCCTGCGATGCCCCTTTAAACGTTAATCTAACCATTATGCTCAACAAAATAAAGAACACACAGGTTTAAATAGCTATTTTGCATTAGGAGCCATGTTTAATTTTTTGATTAGAAAAAATATTTATTTGCTTGAATATTACAGTTAAATAATAATTACCTGAGTCCGGTTGGAGCAATTTTTTACAAAAAAAAACGAACAATACATACGATGATTTTTTTCATAAACTATTAAATATACTGCAGCATATATGATTTACATGAAACAAATGCTTTTCGTACTCATGATTTGCCTGCTTTTGTTATCCGGTTGTACTGAGAATTTGGATCCAATACCTGACAATAAGTCAACTGAAACTCAATCAAAGTATAGTAAATACGAGTACAGTGAAGTCACGTATGCTGATTGTGTAAATAATCTTATTGAACAAGAAAGACAATTTCCTCCAGCAAAAGATGAACTGGTAGGTGCAACAAGAACCGATTTTGAGGGGAATATTTGGATAAAACAAGAAGACGGATTTTGGAAGACAAGTGACTATGAAGGCTATAGAGCCACTAGCTGGGGAGATGTTCTTGTAGATGAACAGCCCGGGGGTATATATTATGTTCCTGAAGAGCTTGACACAAGTGAATGTAAGCAATACATGTTTACTAGAAATAAAGTGTTAGAAGATAAGCTGACTGAAATTGTTCTTGTTGCAATTAGTGATTTTGAAGGAAGCGGATTTGAAATTTCTTTGGAAGAACTCATGGTGCTTAATCTTACAGGCAGGTCTCAGGCTTCCATCAAGCTCAATTGTGAAGATAATCTTGATTTTGACAGCGAATGGGAGTTCGTACAAAACATTGCCACAAAAATCTATGAAACCCTTCCAAACGAATACGGCCCCGATAAGGAATCATGGGTCGATGTTGACTGCAATTATCGAATGGGATTCAGAATTTCTTCAGGAAGCAGCGGCCCAATGATATAAACCAACAGTAATACTTAACCCATAAGTCACCTCCAACTCACATCTTTACACTAGCAACTCTTCTCGTGGGCTTAGAATTTTTTGATTGGAAAAAAACAAAATGGAACATTGAGAATGCAAAAAATGCTTTTGAATTAACAGTACAACAAAAAATGAATAATTAGTAATTAATTTTTCATCTTTCGGAGCAGATGGGCAAACTGTGTTGACAAGTAAAAGAAAAATCGTTCTTCTCAGAAGATTTTTAAAAATTGAGAAATTAAACCTGTTTCGGTATATTTAAATAGCTATTTTGCCAAATTGTTTTATGCACACATTAACCTTAATAGAATCGATTAATTTAGTTAAAAAATATGGAATTACGTTTGCTAATTATGCAGAAGTAAAAACAGAAAAAGAACTAAAAACTACCTTAGAAAAAATTGATTTTCCAATAGCAATGAAAGTTGTTTCAAAATCAATTTCTCACAAAACCGAAGCAGGCGGAGTAAAAATCAATATTACTAATTTTTCACAAGCAAAAAAAGTTTTAACCGAATTAAAAAAACTACGCGGATTTGAAAAAATAATTATTCAACAAATGATTAGAGGAACGGAAATAATAATTGGTGGAAAAAGAGACGTGCAATTTGGACCAACAATACTAGTGGGTTTAGGCGGAATATACGTAGAAGTATTCAAAGATTTTCAAATAGGAATTTGCCCTGTAAGTAGGGGAAATGCAAAAGAAATGATTGAAAAACTAAAGTCCTACCCAATACTCAAAGGAACCAGAGGAAAAAAAGGAGTAAACCTAGACAAACTAATTGACACAATACTCAAAGTAAGCAATTTAATGATGAAAGAAAAAAACTTACAAGAACTTGATTTAAACCCATTAATTGCCACAGAAAAAGAAATAATCGCAGTAGATGCACGAGCAATACTAAAATAAACTTCAAAAAACACTAATTATTAATGCCTCCACGCAAACATAGAATAACACTTTTCCCTAAACGTACCGAAAGAGGAAGAAGTTCTTCTTCTTCAGCAATACATAAAATTAGTAGAACTACAGAAATAAGAGAAACCACTCATGATACTCCTTTATTCCCCCCAAAAAAGATGCCTCAAAAACCAAGAAAATTTCCTCAAAAAAAACCAGCACCAAAAGGACAAATTAGGGGATATAATAAAAAAGCACTTCCAGAAAAAATTGGTTTGGAAGAACATGAACATGATTGGAAAGGATAAATTCATTTATAATAAGTATTACAATAATTAATAATAGTTCAATTGAAAGGTAATATTATGAGTAAAAAATTAATCGCATTATTAATTCTTTTTGCATTTATTTCAGGGTGCCTTGCAAGTGGAGAACAAACCTACTGCACAGAAGAATTAAACGGAAACTACTTTTATGACCAAGGAGAAGGAAAATGCGCAATTCCCACTTCAGAAAATACTTTCAATTACGTAGAAATAATAAACTTTGATGGAAACTACCATTACAAAATAATCGAATAAAATTTCAAGTATAAATTACTCAAAGTATCTTATACCCTCTACATTGAATAAAAGCGTTGTAGTGGGTAGGTTTATATATTGTTAAGAGAAATATAATAATATGGTTTATATTTACAAGAAAACAGTAGGCGGGAAAATATACTATTACCTCCGCGCTTCTGAAAGACAAAAAGGGAAGGTTATTTCAAAAGATATTGCTTATTTGGGAAACAATATAACAACAGTTAAA
>CAZHFT010000079.1:0-4276 GCA_964531875.1 uncultured archaeon
GTAACATTTCTTGCAGAATTAACAAATGCAGCAAAATTTATCTCAAGCTCTTCTACATTAGCCGAGTTAATCATATTGTTCAAATGATATTTACATTCATGTAAATTTTTCTTTGCTTTTGGAATCATTTATTTATATAATTAGTAGTTGTTTTTTATTAATTAGTTAGTTGAGACGGTATTTGTCTTAAGAGACTTTGTCTCAATGACTCGTGGCTTAGTGCCTTCGGGGGTTCGAATCCTCCACTCCGCATTCTAATTTTATAGTAGGGTTGATAAAAACACAAAAATAAGGTTTAGTATTGTGAATGTTGCTGTGAATAAAACAATGAATTTGGTTGTTTTTCCTTTGTTGTAGTAACCCCAAATGAATGGGGAAGTAAAAATTGTAACGAAGCCTGTAGTGAATAAGAAAATCATTGCAAGTGGCATTAACATATACAATATGTTTGTGGAGCTTAATATTACTAAAGAAGGAAGAATCAAAAGTATTGATATTATAAAAGAAATCACTAATCCTGCAATTATTCCTCTTAGGATTGCTCCAAGAATGCTTATGCCTTTTCGAGTTTCTTTTTTTGCCTGCGCAAAACCCGAGTCTATTTTCAAGTAGTATGCCAGTAGTGTAAAACCTATTAATGTAAGGAAGTTTGTCAAACCAAATAAACCAAATATTAGAAGATTAGGTTTGTCGTTTCTGAAAACAACAAGTCCTGCAAAGAGGCTTGAGATCATTGAAATAATCGCGAAGATTATAACTCCTACAAATAACCAATTGTCAATTACAAAATCATAAAAGGTAATATTTAATGGGGCTTTATTTTCAATCCAAAGATCATCAGTAAAATTTTTTGATTTGGTTTCTATAATAATTTTAGTATATTTCAAATCACTTATTGATTCTTTTCCATTGAAAAAATCTTTAATTGCTTGTTGAGAATCATAATTTCCTCTTACTCGGTAATTGTTTTGGACAAGGTATTCGATTGAAGTGTCACTTTCAATATCTCCATAAATTTTTGGCGTCACATGACTCATCACATATAGTAGTACAGGTACTTCCGCTTCGCCGTAAACCTTTGTTGGTTTTAATGGGAAAAAGATTTTTTCAGTAGGAAACTTAACAAAAACTCCCAGGGTATTTTGAGGTTCTCCTCGGTATTGTGTTTGTTCGGGAATTAGTTTATTAAATTCTTCGACATCCGAAACCCAAGTAACAACAAAAGAATATCCTTTATCAGTGTATTCATCAAGAATTGTTTTTGAAGTTATAGGTAATTCAAATCCATTGATTTGTAGATAACTATAAAATACTCCGTGTTCATTTGCGCTAACTAATTCTGTTGTCAACCCCATTTCCTCTATGTGTTCATGGATTGTTAAACCTGTTATGCCAGTTCGCATTCCAAAACTATCTTCTGCACTCAAACCAGTCATTGTGGAAGATGTTAGTAAAAAAAGAAATCCTAGTGGTAAAGTGTAAACTTGGCTTAGTGCACTTATAATGAATATGTTGTTGAACTTATCTTGCTTTGCATTCCTGGCGCTTTTTCCTGTAAGATAAGGGAATCCCTGGATTATATCTAATTCTACTTCTTCTGCTTTTGCAGGTACAGGAAACATCCAAACTGCCTTTTCTCCTTTTAAATCACTCATGCCTACAGCCAAAAGCATGTTTTGAGTACCATTTTCATAGTTTATTGCGCTTAATTGATTATCTTCCTGTTGAAGTCGCCAAAGATCTTCATCATACCTATAAATCATACCGTCAGCAAAAACAGGACTTGATAATGAAAAAACAAACAGGCTAATAAGAATTATTGTGAAAATTCTTATCTTTAACATAAATTATAAACTGTTTAAGTTGTTTAAATAATTATCTAAATCATTAGGTTAGTGTCTATTGTTGATAAACCAGTTTTGGTTCCTGTATTTTGATGCAACTTTTTTTAAAAGTTGCTTTGGATCCTCCACTCCGCACTTTTTTACTTGAAAGGAAAAGGCGTCGGAAAAACGTAGTTTTTCTGACCTTCGCAATTATAATTCATAAAGCTCTTTTGTTTTTTGTTTTACTTCTTTGAGTTTTTGTTTTGTTATTCTGCCTACTTTAGATTCTATTAATTGTTTGTATGTTGTTACAGGATTATCAACCATTATTTGACTTTCAAGTTTTATTTTTCCTTCTTCAAGGTCTTTTTGAGTTAATTCAGCATAATATTTATTTTTTTTTCCTTTTGAAGTTATTTTAAGTAAAATTATATCATCTGATTTTTTATTATATTCAATATTACTAATGACGAGTGCAAGTCTTTTTTTTGCACCAACCTGTTCTGAGAAAAGAATTGTAGCAACAACAATGTCGCCAGGATTAAAGTTCAAAGAGTTCATCAGCATCTTCACCCTCTTTTGCCCATCTTGAATAAGCATATGATTTCCAAGGGTCTTTTTCATTTTCAAGCAATTTTGCCTTTTTCTCAATTGCCTGCCTTGCTATTTCAGTCCACTTTATTTCCCGATGTTTTTTCATTGTTTTGTGAATTTCTTTCGGAATTGCAAGAGTCATATTAACCATTAAATCACCTTATATAAGTATAATAAGTGAAATATTTAAATGCTTGTTTTAATGTCTTTGAGAATTAAACTTCTCTGACTCCATTAAACAAAAGTCATTTAGTTAATTCTTCAATGCCCATTGCTTCCATTAGCATTTGTTGTAAATCGATTCCAATAAGACCTAATACAAAATAAATTATGTTTTTTAAAATCATTAAAAAAATAATGAAAATTGAAACAAGAACTATTTTTTCAAGCCAATTAGGTAATTTTTTAGTAAAAGGCAAATAAGTTTCTAACACATGCTCTGAAATTTTCCACATTTTTCCACGTAAAAAAAACATGGCAATTAAATAAACTCCAAATATCAAAATCAATGGTAATGGAGTACCAATTAAGTACAGCACCCCTAAAATAATCAAAGACCACACTATTCTAATTTCTTTTTTATTTTTTTTTAAAAAATCTTTTAATCCACTCATAATTTTTTTACAACTCTTTTTTTATTAGCTCAGCAGTTTTTTCAAGTTCTTTTGCTTCAACTTGGTTTGCCCTAAGAGAAAATTTAATTAAATCATTTTCAAAACGAGGGATTACATGAAAATGAACATGATTAACCAATTGTCCTGCAACTTTACCATTGTTTTGTAAAACATTAAACCCAAAAGATTTTGTTGCTTTTATTATTGCCTGAGCAACTTTTTTAACAGAAATAATTAATTGTTTTAATTCTTCCTCAGGAACATCAACTAATGTTTCATAATGTTTTTTTGGAATTACTAAAGCATGCCCTTTAGAAGCAGGATTAATATCTAAAAAAGCAAAAGTATTTTCGTCTTCAAAAATTTTTTGAGAAGGAATTTCATTAGAAATTATTTTACAAAAAATACAATTTTCCCCCATTAACTCACCTCATGAATAATAGGGGGGATTGTTTTATTTAACCCTTATTTCTTCACTATTTCTATTACTTTAATCCAAAACTCAAGTGTTTTTCCAGCTAAAGAATGAGTATTTTGAAATTCAATAACCGCAACACTGTCTTTTAATTCAACAATTTCGCCTTGTTGTCCAGTACTACTTCCTACTTTTGTTCCAACTTCAGGAGTTATTCCTTCTCCACTAATTTGTTCAATAGGAACTTCTACTTTAACGGTTGCTTCTCCATAAGCATCTTCAGGAGGAATAGTAACTGTTTTTTCATCATTTACTTTCATTCCCATTACAGCTTTATCAAAACCCTTAATCATTTGTCCTGCTCCAGCAACAAATTCAAGTGGGCCTCTACCTTCACTTTTATCAAAAACTTCGCCTGAATCAGGGTGTTTTCCAATATATTCTACTTTTACTTTATCTCCATTTTCTACTACTTCCATTTCATCAACTCCTTCATTTTCATTATTTTCAATTTCAATTATATCCTCTACAGGGGCAATGCATTGCCACCCTTTAGTGAAATCTACACCGCATGTTTCCTCAAAAGTTTGGTTTTCAGGAATTAAATCGCACATAGTATATACACAATCACAATCATTAGTTAATTCACATTCTTCTTCAGTTAAATATAATTTTACTTCTTCGTCATTGACGGTGGCATTGGTATCGATTGATTGTTTTAAACAACCAGAAGCAATCAAAATTAATCCAAGAATTAAAACAAGTTTTTTCATAAAAATCACTTAAAATTCGCATAAAAAAGAAATAAAAAGTAAAGTTTTTAATAA
>CAZHFT010000080.1:0-4189 GCA_964531875.1 uncultured archaeon
AAGCTTGGACTAAAACTAAGTATAGACCATATGCTAATTTTAGAACAAAAAAGAAAGAAACAACCGACGTTACTAAAGAAACAGCAGCAAAAGAAGTTGTTACTGCAAAAACATAATTTATTTAAATATTAATAGAGGATTTTCAATGAACCCTCTATTTAATTCTTTTTTTATTATATTTTCTATTACTAAATAATACTATAGTGAGATTAATGGGTTTAGGCGAAAATCTTAGAAAAGCAGTTGAAAAATTAAGGAATAGCTCTGAAATAGATCAAGATACTGTAAAAGCAGTAGTGAAAGAATTACAAAGAGCATTGATTTCTTCAGACTTAGAAATTGGCTTAGTTTTAAAACTTAGCAAAGAAATTCAAGAAGCTGCATTTCAAGATTTACCAAAAGGAATCAGTAGAAAAGAACATATAATTAAAGTTACTCATGACAAATTATCAGAAATTCTTGGAGGAACTACCCAGTCTCCAGAAAAACCAAAAAAAATTCTTTTAGTAGGTCTTTTTGGATCAGGAAAAACCACAACAGCAGGAAAGTTAGCTAAGTGGTATATTAAAAGAGGATTAAAAGTTGGAGTTATTGGAGCAGATGTTTTTAGGCCAGCTGCGATTGAACAATTACGAATTGTTACTGAAAAAGCAAAAGCACAATTTTATAGTAATGAAAAAGAAAAAAATGCCGAAAAAATAATTAAAATAGGATTAGAAAAATTAAAAGAAACAGATTTGATTATTTGTGATTCAGCAGGAAGAAGTGCTTTAGATGAAGAACTAACAAAAGAAATTAAAGCAATTGATAATGCATTTGAAGCAGAAGAAAAATGGTTAGTTATTGGTGCGGATGTTGGACAAGTCGCAAAAAAACAAGCACAAGCATTTCATGAAAGTGTTGGAGTTAACGGAGTAATAATAACCAAAATGGATGGTTCAGCAAAAGGAGGAGGAGCATTAGCTGCTTGTCATACTACTGATGCAAAAGTTTACTTTATTGGAACAGGAGAAAAAATAGAAGATTTACAAGAATTCGATGCAACCAGATACTTAAGTAGATTAATGGGTTATGGGGACCTTCAATCATTATTAGAAAAGGCAAAAGAAATACAAGAAGAAGACGAAATTGACCCTGAAGAATTTTTAAAAGGAGAATTTACACTGCAAAGCTTTTATGATCAAATGAAAGCAGCAAGAAAAATGGGGCCACTTGGAAAAGTAATGGATATGATGGGCATGGGAAAACAAGTGCCAAAAGAATTTGCAGAAATGGGAGAAACAAAACTCAACAAATTTGGATACCTTATTGATTCAATGACAAAAGAAGAAAAAATAGATCCTGAAAAAATAAACAAAAGCAGAATCGCAAGAATTTCAAAAGGAGCCGGAACAACACAGGACGAAGTAAGAGAACTACTTAAAAATTTTAAAAAAATGAAAAAAGTATTTAAACAATTTAATGGAATGGATACAAAAAAACTTGAAAAAGGAAATGGAATGGACATGGGGAAAATCCAAAAAATGTTTGCAAAAAAGAAAAAATTTAAAATTAGGTGAAAAAATATTGTGAGAATGGCAAAAAAAATAAGACAAGGGACAGTATTTTGGCAGAGAGAACATAGTGCTCACCGAGAACACCCAAGGTACAGTTCACACAATCCTGATTTGGTTATTGCAAGAAAATGGCTTTCTCAAGGAGTTACAGCAAAGGAAAAAATACTTGATATCGGGGCAGGCGCAGGAAAAATAACCTCGGGATTACAAAACACAAGGCAAAGTGTTGTTTCATTGGATCCAACAAACATAACAACGCACCACCATAAAATTCCACAAACTTCAGTAAGGGGCATTTCACAGAACCTTCCTTTCAAAAATAATTCCTTTAATAGGGTTCTTATGGCATATTCCCTAACTTATGCGCCATCAATTAAAAAGGCACTCAGAGAGGCAAAACGAGTTGTAAAACAAAATGGAGTACTCGTGGTGTTGCTTCATAAACCTAAATCTATTTATATGTATGAACTCGAAGGGCATATGATGGACCTTCGAAACCTAGCATATAAGCTCAGGGAATGGCAAGAATTAGGACTTTGGAATCGCCCATACCCAATAGAAGGAATCGCATTTAGAGCAAAAACAAAAAAAGAATTTGAAGCAAAAGTAAAATCAATAGAAGAACAGGTAAACTACCTAGATCGTATGTTGGAAAGACAAGAACGCATTTTCAGCGATGAAGCTAAAACTACAAAATATTTTGAATCCCAAGGATTTGAAGTGCAAACAATTACTACTCCTAGACCTACTGTTAATAACAAGCAGCATTATACTGGATATGCATTATTATTGAAAAACAAATAAAAAGTGAAAAAAATGGAATTGGAACTTTTAAGACAAGCCTCAATAATTATTGCATCCCTACTTGGAAGTTATACTGATATTAAAACAGGGTATATTTACGATTGGATTACTCTACCATTAATTGCAATAGGATTAATTCTAAACTTAATAGAAGGAGAATTAATTGGAATTGGATTAGGATTAATTGTTTTTGTAATAGGTTATGCTTTGTACTACACTGGAAAGTTAGGTGGAGGAGATGTAAAACTGTATACAGGAATTACACTCACCCTACCGTTTTATGCAAATGGAATATTTATTTTATCAGTAGTAATTTTATCTGCATTAAGCGCGATTGTTTTTTTAGCTAGTTATTTTATGATAAAATATTTTAGAAAAGGAATAAACTTTAAGTATAATGAAGAAGGAATAAAAAAAGCAATTTTGTTTTTAGCAATTATTACAATTTATTTTTTTGTGTTAACTCAATCTAATATTGTATCCTCAGCATACATACTAATTTTAGGCGTGCCATTACTTTTTGGAATTGTTTTTGTTGGGTTTGAAAAGGGAATTAGAAAAGAATTTTTCTTAAAAAAAATTAAATTAAGTGAAATGGAAGAAGATGAAATAATAGCATTCGATTTTATGGATAAAAAAATTGAAACTGGTTTTAAAGGAATATTTGGCGAAAAGGAAAAAAAAGAACTTGAAAAAAAAGGAATCAAAGAAATATTTGTTTACAGAAATTTACCTAGGTTTGGAGCATTTATTTTTATTGGAGTAATTATTGCCATTGCTTTTCCTGAATTCGGGTTCTTTATTAGCAACGGCGGATTTGTATGAACAAGTATATGAAACTTGCAATTAAATTAGCAGAAAAAGGAAGAGGAAAAGTAGAACCTAATCCATTAGTTGGCGCAGTAATTGTAAAAAATGGAAAAATTATTGGAAAAGGTTACCATAAAAAATTTGGAGGAAATCATGCAGAAGTAAATGCTATTGAAAATGCAGGTTCGAAAGCAAAAGATTCAGAGATGTTTGTAACATTAGAACCATGCAATCATCAAGGAAAAACAGGACCTTGTACAAAAGCAATTATTAAAGCAAGAATAAAAAAAGTACACATAGGAATTCTTGATCCAAATAAAAAATCCAAAAGCGGAATTAAAGAATTAACAAAACATAAAATAGAAATTATTGTGGGAGAAGGAAAAAAAGAAATAAAAAAACAATTAAACTGCTACATAACTAATATTAGGTTACCTAAAAGACCTCACATAACAGTTAAAATAGCACTAACTACACAAGGAATAATCTCTTTTGGAGACGGAAAATCAAAGAAAATTAGTGGTACTGCTTCTTTTATGTTCACACAGAACCTTCGTAGAAACAATGATTGCCTACTTATAGGGGTAAACACAGTTCTAAAGGATAATCCAAAATTAACTGTTAGAAAAGGGGGTAAAACACCTATTAGAGCGATTTTGGATTCTAATGCTAAAACTCCAATTAATTCCCAAATGTTTTCAGAAAAAGGAGTAACAATAATTTTTTGTTCTGCTAATGCTCCGTTGAAACGAGTCAATGCTCTTTCAAAAAAATCAATTGTGGTTATAGTTAATAAATCTAAATCAGGGGTTGATTTAAAAGAAGTTTTTGAATTCCTTACTTTGAGTGGAATAAATAATGTTCTTGTGGAGGGCGGAAATAAACTTAATTCGAGTTTGCTTGAACAGGGTTTTTTTGATAAATTATTACTTATAGTGGCTGATAAAAAAATTAATAATGGATTGAAAGCATTTAACTTAAAAAATAAAAGAACTGTAAAAATTAGTAGAACAAAAAAA